>JASEFR010000002.1:0-28304 GCA_030019025.1 bacterium | reverse complement strand
GTATTAAATCCCCTATAATATGGTGGAATATTCCATGGTATAACTACCGGTGTTGCTTCGGAAGAATCGGCGGTATCAAAGGGGAAGTCATAGGTTACAACGCTATTACCGTAGTCGTTACTGAAAACGTATTTAATGTCGCCATTTGCCTCGTATAGACCTATCAGGTATCCTCCCGGCGCCACTCCCAAGGAGGGATAGTTAGAGTTTACAGAAGGGTCTATTTCTAAATTACGGGTAGTTCTATAGGTAAAAAGTCTATCTGGCTGGTCGTTAAAAATCCAGAAATTATAGTCTTTATCGTTTGTTGAACGGTCTATGATCTCATAGGTTGCGTAAACTTTGATTGAGTCACCATGGATAATTGCGTCTATGTCTCTATATGTACGGTATACTGCAGAATTCGCATAGGCTACGCTATCCACTTTTTCAAAAGAACCGTAATCGATTGACCTATATATTTTCATTACGTCGTAGCTTGAATTTCTGGAGGTAGTTGCAACGTAGATCGTCAAAGTATCGTTTTTGACTATCTTCGTAAAAGATGCCGCGACAACACTATCACTATTAGCAATTTGAGAGGCAGTTACATAAGTTAGTGTGTTCAGATCAAAGATCAACATCCACAATTCGCCGTCAGTGGTTGACCAGAGCAGAAGACCATATTGATCAGAATATCTTAGTTGGATGCTTTTGGTTTTATGGCCATAGTAATGCATAGATACGAAATTGGTAATTGTCTGACCTTGATCGTTTGACTGGTATAGATTGACATAAGAATCTGTATTTTGATAGTCGTATCCTATTGCGATGATCATATTTGTGTCATTCGGCCAAATTATGTCATAGGTCACGGGAAATTCATTATCGATTCTCCGCATGGTATCTACAACCATGTCGTTGCCCCATGCGAAGAGAAGCACGGGCAGGGCTATACCCACTATTGTTTTCACTATTATATTTTTCATGGCTCTCCTTTGCCCTTTCGGGCGTTTTTCACCAGATTAAAAATTTTTTTACTTTTACTATTGAATTTTTATCTTTCAGTGCAACAAAATATGCACCTTTCCTCAGATTTGTAAGATCCAAGTTGAATCTTTGAGTCCCGGATGGTACTTTAAAGCTTTTTATAAGTTCACCTTCCACGTTAAAAACTTCGCCTTTATATTCCTTTCCTGTAATATCCTTGAAAATCAGAGTGATGAAACTATTTTGTGTATAGACTTTAAAAAGTTCACTTGTATTGGTTAAACTTTCCTTAACTTTGACTACTTCAATTTTGTCTATGACAAAGTAGGTACTGTCATAGTATGGGGCCCCATAGAATAGATGCCAGAAATCCTGTGGCCAGATGATTACAGGGGCATACTCTTCCTTTAAGGTTGCTATTTTAGGGTTATAGTAATTTGATTGAAAATTGTATGGGGTTTTGCAAATGGGTATTTCATCAGAAATAAGAACAGGAGGTGAAAATTGAATTGAACTTCCATTTGCTGTTGCTTTGATGTAGTAAAGTTTACTGCCGTAGGTTATGTTACCGCGTGCAAAGATTATATGAAATCCACTGGTGTCGCCGCTGGTCCATCCTTTAACGAAGGGACCCCATTCTACTGAATCCTGTGTGTTGTAAGGGAAGGTATAAAGACCAATGGTATTTGAATAATCGTATCCGAAAATGTATTTTAAATCATTGTCAGCCTGGAAAACAGTAAGTGTATATGCATCAGAATTTCCTGATGAAGAATTTAGAGGACTTGCAAATTGAGTAGGATAACCGAGGGATGTTTCTGTAATACTTCCGGATGGGTCTTCTCTAAGTATTCTATAGGAGAGTGAAGATTTATTATTCGACCGGTCAAGGCTTTCAAGGGTCAGGTAGAGGATTACTGTATCCTGTTTCAGAACCGCATCCATGTCCTTCAAAAATAAGAAGTAATTGTTATTAGAAAAATAACGAACTATTTTTTGTTGAAAGGCCCCATAATTTTCAGATTTATATATCTTTAGAGCATCGGTATTTGAAGCCATATTTCTGGTGACAACGCCGATGTACAGGTTGCTTTTACCCCATGATTCAATGAAAAAAGAAATTGCATCTACGATGCTGTCCGATTCTGATATTATTGCAGCTGTGTAGCTATTTAGATTATTCCGATTGTGAATTGTAAAACCTACTCTATTACCTTTTTCTTGCCACATGGTGATTAAGTAGAGTGGCGATTCAATGAGCTGTATTTTACTGATATTTGCCTGGGTCCACTGAGCAATTGCAACGCGATTCCATGTATTGCCTCTGTCATTGGAATTATAAAAGTATGCATAAGCTGTGTCCGGTTTGTTTAATCCAATTCCTACTAAAATATCTGTGGTGTCACGCCATGTTATGTCAAAACTTGCAGGGTACTCACCTCTATTACTCCTCAGCGTGTCGATTATCACATCGTTCCCCCAACCCCATACTAAGACAGGGAAGAGGAGGAGTAGTTTTGCCATTTTTTTACTTTTCATATATCACCCCTCTTTTTAAATCCCACCGAGAAGTGAGATAAACGTATCTCTGATATCGAACCTCGGGCACGGGGAACGATACAGGATCTTAATCTTTGTTGACAAAGTTTATGTTTTGTTAAAAGTAATTATATGGTTGAGCAATTTTCGTGTCAACAAGGAGTTTATTTTTGGTATGGTTTCAAACAGTTCTGTGGAAAAGGTTGAAAAACTTTTCGTTCATATATAAGCTTGGGGTCTGGTTTGCGTGGGCTTTCTTGAATATTCAATTCTTCCTATTTATAATTTTAATATGGCGACGTAGCCAAGTGGTCTAAGGCGGCGGTTTGCAAAACCGCTATTCCCCGGTTCGAATCCGGGCGTCGCCTCTGCCGGGGTGGCGGAAAGGCAGACGCAGGGGACTTAAAATCCCCTGGGACTAAATCCCGTGCGGGTTCAAGTCCCGCCCCCGGCATTTAGAAAGGAATATGTTACTTCAAAGAACTGCTAAAAATGTATTTTTGGCAATTCTCATTGGACTTATATCAGGGAGTATAGTGGGAAAGATTTTATACCACCTATTTCCTGAAAGTCCTGCACGAAAAATTGTTTTTGAGGAACTGAAAATTGGTATTCCGCAAGTCAATGTTAATCTTGCTATTTTCGGTTTTAGTTTCTCTTTTTACTTTGCAATAAACATCTTTTCGGTCATTTTTGCCCTTTTTGTAATTTACCTTTTGATTAAGCTCTAAGTCCTCTTTCTTTTCTCAGTTTTTCAAGGCTATCGGCAATTCTATTTGCAGCCTCAATTAGGTTGTCCAAGGAGTTAGCAAAGGATATTCTTACGTGGTTCTTACCGTTCTCACCGAAAGCATCGCCCGGGAGTAAAGCAACCTTGTAATTTTCTAAAAGATATCTGGCATATTCTTTTGAATCTATGTTAATTTTGATTTCAGGGAAGAAATAGAATGCGCCTTTTGGCTTAGTTATCTGGATTCCTTCTACATTCTTCAGGATGTTATAAATTTTATCTCTCCTTTCTTGGAATTGATTGACCATTGAGGCGATAAATTCTTCTCCTTCCTTTAATGCAGCAATGCCAGCTCTTTGAATGAACTCGGGAACACAGGAGAAGGAGTTCTGAATTAGTTTAACTACCGCCCCGACAAGTTCTTTGGGCAAAACCCCATATCCAAGCCTAAACCCGGTCATTGCATAGGTTTTAGAAAAAGCATCTATCAAAATTATATTATGGTGGTTGTTTGAATAATTGAGAATGGTTTTATGCCTTTCCCCTTCAAAGTAAATTCTTGAGTAAACTTCGTCAGAGATAATAAGTAAATCGTGTTCATTTGCTATTTGTACTATTTCTTTTAGCTCCTCGGGTGTATGGACCATGCCTGTGGGGTTAGAGGGGGTATTGATTATGATGCATGTAGTTTTCCTATCTATTTTCGCCTTCAAATCCTCAAAGTCAATGGCAAAATTTCTTGATTTGTCAAGTTTGTAGGGAACAGGAATCGCCCCCATAAAACTGATCAGGCTTTTATACGACAGATATCCCGGGTCCGGGTAAAGTACCTTTTCACCAGGGTTTACTGCCGCAAGGAGGGCAAAGAGAATCATTGGCTTCGCACCAGGTGTGATAACAATTTGCTCTGGTTCAATTTTTATTCCTCTGAAATTCTTTTCGTATTCTGCAATAGCTATTCTGAGTTCGATTATGCCTTGTGCAGTGGTATAGTGCGTTTCACCTTTTCTTAAGGACTCTATAAGGGCGTTTATAGAAGGTTCAGGTGGATTAAAATCTGGTTCTCCTATCTCTAAATGTATTACCTTTTCACCTTTTTTTTCAAGTTCTTTTGCCTTACCAAGAACGGCAAAGGAAGCGGATTCTTCAATTCTTCCAATAATCTCTGCCTGGGCAAGTTCGTTATTTTTTAGCATAATTTTTATTCCCCTTATTCTTCAATTATCTCAACATTAGCTCTTGGGACTATAACTCTCTCGCCATTTTCAAATTCTAATTCAAGAACCCTTACCTTTGCCTCTGTTTCTATGACTTGAAGCTCTGGGGGCAGAGCCGTGACCTTACCAATTCTACCGAAGTAAGGTTCTCTGATTACCCTCACCATTGTGCCAATTTCCAATCCTTGGCTAAGCTCTTCCTTGCTCTCTTCTGGAACTGGCTGCCCATCAGGTATTGCAACAATTATTTCTGGCCTTATAACTCCGGCCCTGATCTGAGTAGCTCCATTCATTGAGGCCTTTTTCCCATTCAGTTCAAGGAAAAGTTCAAAAGTTCTCTTTGCCATTGCAAGCTTGCCGAATCCCTCAGTAATCATAAGGGTAATTCCTTTTTGCTCGTTTCCGGTTATCGCTACCCCAATATCGTAGCCGAGGAAGTCTTTTAGATTCTTGTCATCGATAGCACCAACTACAACGCCTTTCACTCCGCATTTTACAGCTTCTTTTAAGGCTTCTGAAGTAACGTAGCTTCCCCCGATCAGTATTTTCCCCTTCATTTCTGGAGTTATTTTGTCCTTTGTTAGTTCCTCCTCGGGAGAATTCGCTACCACCATGATTTCGCCTATGGTTTCTCCACCTATTCCAAAGATTCCCTGAATAAAGCTCGCAGTTGTTTCAACAATTACACCTTCATTTGGAATTACGTCAACTACAGTCCCATCAATGTAAGCATTTACTGTTATAGGGATTGGTGGTTCTCTGAGAATTACCTGTCCCGTAATGTTGGAGATGCTTTCTATATATCCATCTACTGGTGATGTAACGGTGTTTCTGAAAAGTCCGAAGAAACTTTTAGACTCGGCAATAGGTTCGCCCTTTTTCACAGGATCGTTCACTTTCTTAATCATCACGCTGTTTATTTCCTGTGGGGGTATGGAGAGAAGACCGGCAACGTTTATAGGTTGGACATTGCCGGGTAATTCCGTTCTGGCAACCACAGTCTCCGCAGAAACTTTGTCTCCTACCTTTACAACCACTTCACCTGGTAAGGGCAATCTTCTCTCTTTTCTTAAAATTGTCCTTCTTGTAACTTTCAAACCTGGAGTATAAGCGTGAGCCATATCTACCTCCTAAAAAATCTTTTGTTTCAACTCAAGAGCTTGTTTGTTTGTTGAATCTACTTTTAATAAACTTTCTAAAGCCTTAAGTGCTTTATCTTTTTCTCCTTTCTTTAAATATAGCTCTATCAGTTCAACATAGGACTGGGTATCTTGGGGATTGAGCTGGATTGCAACCTCAAAATTTTGAATGGATTCATCTACATTACCCATTTCTTTCAGAATTTTTCCTTTCAAACTGTAGAAGGGAGCAATTTGTACCATTTCATTTATTTCGTTTATGACCTCAACTGCTTTCTGATAGTCTCCAATAATGTACGAAAGGTTAGCGATCTTATAGTATATATAAGGAAATTCCCGCGTGGCTGCATATTCGTCAAGTTTGATTTGCTTGAGGAAAGTTCTTGCAAAATCCCACTCATCCCGTGCCTCTTTATACATTCCTTTTGATTCGTAGTACAGCGCGGTTCTAAAAGTGACGCTGGCATAGTTTCTGATCATCCTTTCCTGATTTTCATCTTTGTAAACTCTTGGGTTGAATACACCCCTATATCTAAAAGTTTCCGTTGGAGGGATTTTTTCACCATATGTTTCTATATATTCTTGATACGGCATTCCAGCCCTCAAAAGATAAATGGTTCTGGTTATATCGATGCCTTCTTTTATTTCTGGTAGAGTTTCTTGCTTTTTATTCATAACGCGCATCGCCATACCTTCAAGTCTGAGGTATTCGTTCCATCCATTGTAGTGTTCAGGAGAAACGGTCATAGAAAAGAATATGGGCATCCTAAAGGTGTCAGCCTTTTCTATCACTTCTTGGGCGAATTCTTGTGCAGTCGCAAGGTAAATTCTCGGTATTTTGATGTCAATGTTAGGGAAATTGTATCCTGGAAAAACTCTGGATGGATTGTAAGTGATGTAATCTGTTGTTTTATATCCGGCAGAAGTTGCGATTAGGTCCCTGATCATAAGATCAACAAGGTACATTATTTTACCTTCTAAGGTAACAAAAATGGGGGGCATCTGTTTTATTACTGAATCGGGAAAGCTGATCGGAGCGCCCTGATGTTTTATCTGGTATATATGCCAGTTGGTATTTAAAAGGCTCATGTTGGCAATTATTACGTTAGTTCCGATTCCAAGTACTGTTTGGTTCGCCCACAGTGGGAAGGTATCGTTATCACCGTTAGTGAAAAGTATACATTTTTCCTTAGAACCTGGTGAGATAAGGAGGTTGTAGGCATAGTCTTCTGCGAGATAATTTTTTGAACGGTCAAGTACGGGATAATAACCATAAATTTGCCCAAAAACTGCACCTACTGTCACGATGGTCCCAAAAAGTGCTGGTAATACGATATTCTTTTTAAGGTTTTCATACATCAGTCTTAATATTTCAAATAAACCGAATCCAGCGTAAAGTGCAAAGAAAATGTAGGCTCCTGAATAAAAATAATCTCTATCGCGAACTTCTGTAGGGTTTAAAGGGTTTGCTGGCTGGGAGGGAGAATCTTTTAAATTTAGATACCAGAGGAAGCCAAGACTTAAGATTAAGAAGGTAAATCCTATAAGTGCGAGAGTCTTTCTATCTTTTGAAATATGAGTAATTATACCAATTATTCCCAAAACACTTATTGGAATTAAGAGATGTTGGTACTGCCAGCTAAAGTAATCCCAATAGTTTCTAAGCTGATCGAATAAAGGGATTTTTCTCGGCAACATGTTCATCGGACCATATTGCTTCCTCGTGAGTACGTCCATGAATGCCCTGAAAGTTGAGGGGTCCGCTTCGTTAATGTAGGGATTATGGATTGCACGTAAAACCATGGTAATCTCCAGTACAAATCCTAAGAACATAAACAGGACAGCAAGCCCCTTCCAGTCTTTATAGAGTTTTGCTTCGTAATATAACAGGCCAGTTATAAGGAGTGCGCCCCCGATAATTAGATATGGGCTTTTAGTAACAAGGCCTGCAACATAAACCAATGCGAGGATAATCCAGATTATTTCATAAGGGATTTCAGTGCCTTTAAATTTTCTGAATACTTCTGTTACTATATAGTACGCCATTAAAGCTATACCCAATACCAAAATACCTATACCAAGTGTTCCGGGCTCATAGGCAATTTGCAGTGATGCAAGTAAAAAAAAGGTGATTCCGAGAAGTCCAATGGTATTTTTATCCCAGTAAAGTTCTTTTTTCACAATGAAAGTGAATAACAGTAGTGCTGGAAAGAAAGCAAAGGAAGTTAGGTGAAACCCGATGCCAAGAGTTAATAAATAACCTGAGAATATAAGGTATCTTGTTGAGGCAGGATCATCCTTTTCTCTATACCATTTCAATGCAAGCCACGTTAGAAAAACTATTATGAAGTTTGCAGGGGTGTAAGTTTCAGCCTCTATTGAGTTTTCCCAGTTTACTTTTGCGAGTATCGCCATTAAACCGGCAAAAATACCGGCTAAATGGGCAAAAAGTGGTGGTGTTTCCTTGTAAAGTATTTTAATGAGGTCATAGAGGATAAGATAAACAAAACTGGCTGTTAAAGCTCCGGTAAGCATAGCTATAAGAGTTATTTTTAATACTGCGTTTACTGGATAGCTTCCTGGATGAATTATTTTGTAAAGAGTATCAAGGGGCAGGGGAATGATAGTCATGAATCTTCCCAGCAATACATAAAGTGGAGTGCCAGGTGGGTGTGGAACACCAAATATTACAGAGCAAGCAAGAAATTCTCCAACATCCCAGAAGACTATGGTAGGAGCGGTGGTCATAAAAAATATGAACCATGTGAACAATCCGATAATAATAAAAATTACCCACTTAACCTTATCTTCTCTAAACATATAAAGCCTCCGTGTTGCTTAAATTATAGGTTTAATCGCTTATTCAGTCAATTTTTAAAAGAAAAATTTGCTAAAACAGAAGTGGTTAGTTATAATTTGAATATGTTTGAAAAAGAACTTTATAAAACCGCTTTTGGTGCAAATCCCCTTCCCATGGTCCTTACGGACTTTAATGGGAATATTCTCGATGCATCGGTTGGCTTTGCGCTTCTCTTTGATGTTCAAAGAGACGATCTAATAGGTCTTAATTTGAAAGAGATAATGCAAATAGAAATAGCCGAGGACCTTGTAGTTGATACAAGCATAAAGGGGGAGTTCTACAAAGTTATTTCCCAGAAATATGAAATTGAAGGTATCGTTTTCTTTGTTTTTTCCCTGTACAAGATAGAACAGCTCAGACAGAGTCCGAGCAGTTCACTCATCGTAAACTTGAGAGATTTGCTCCAGGTTTCTCTTGAGGTCTCGACTTTCCCGGAGTTTGTTGCAACTACTTTTCCAACCCTATGTGAGATCTTCGGCGCTTCAAGTGCAATGCTTTTGAGAAGAAGCAAAACGGAACTCTCAAGGTTTTTTATAGTGTATGGAACGGATGAATCGTTTAAAGATCTTAGAGATAGTGTTCAAATCAGAGTTGAAAATGAATTTTACTTAAAGGTTGGAATGCCGGTTATCATAAATGAAGAACAAAAATGGGAAAGTCTTAAAGAACTTGTAAATATAGCAGGGTATGTTTCTGGATGGGTAATTCCTTTTGGCTTTGAAGAGGACCTTGTTGATTCTCTTTGCTTGCTGTTCTTCAACGATTTAAGAGAACCAGATTCCGAAGAACACAATCTGCTTGTTTTTCTTTCCTACTATTGTTCATTGGTGTATCAGAAGTCTGAATTTAAGAAGCAGTACGAAGCATTGTCTTATAAAGACTTGATCAGCCAGACATACAGCGAGGTGCTGATCAGGGAAATGCTCGATGTACAATGTGAACAGGCGAAACGTTATGGAATTGACTTTTCTGTTCTCATGATTCGTGTTGAAAATTACGAAAAACTTGCCAACATTTATGGGAAATATCAGTTAGAATCTACCATGTCCAACATTGCCAAAACATTGAAGGAAAATTTGAGGAGGGCGGATATTTGTGGGAGATTGTCAAACAATTCCTTTGTTGTGATTCTTCCCTTCACAAATTCCACTGGGACTGATGTTGTTTTCCAAAGGGTTTTAAATATTTTGCGGTCCGGGTCTTTCCCTCCGTGCAAAAATGTTAAGTTTTCAGCGAGTATCACGAACTATATGGAAGGCGACAATCACGCCAAAATTATTGAAAGATTGCAGGATTTGTTGAGGCCTGTTCTCTGATTTTTGTTTATTCAAGAACTTAGATTTAATATTATCCTATGAACTCTGAAAGGATTGATCATTTAATGGGTGTAAATGGAATTGATTGGGTCGTGGTTGAGGGGAGTGGTTCTGCTACCTCCCTTTTTTATCTCACCCGTGGGGCGCATATTGGTTCAGGTATCTTTTTAAAGGAAAAAGGAAAGTCACCAATTCTTGTACATATAGACATGGAGCGAGATAATGTCAAGCATCTTAAGGATTTCAATCTTGTATCTTTTTCTTCGCTAAATCTTAGAGAATTGAATCAAATTAAAGACCCTGTTGAACGCGGATTCTCCTACTATTTAAGAATTTTTGAAAAGTTTGGGGTAAAGGGCAAAGTCTATTTTCAAGGTGAGAGGTTTAATAATGTTTACCTTCAAGTTTTCAAGAAAATTTCATCGGAACTTAAGGATATTGAATTTCCCCCTATAAAAGAAGACATCGTGTATAATGCGAGGCGTCAAAAAACTGAGGAAGAGATAGAAAAAATTAAGTCTGTTGCGGCGAGAACTCAGGAAGCTTTCTTGACCTTAGTCAATTACTTGAAGGGGTTGAAACGTTTAAATGGCTATCTTGAAGATAACGGGAAACCTTTTACCATTGGCATGGCAAGGGGCTTCCTTCGGAATGAGTTAATTAAAAGGGGGTTACTTGATTCTTCTGGTATGATTATAGCTCAGGGTAGGGATGGTGGAGTACCCCATAATCACGGGAATGATGAGGAACCCATTAGAGTTGGTGTACCCATCGTGTTTGATATCTACCCGAAGGAATACGGCGGTGGTTTTTACTTTGATATGACGAGAACTTATTCTTTTGGTGAACCTTCCAATGAAGTCATTGATGCCTATGAACAAGTCAGGTATATTCAGGAAGAGGCGGTTAAACAGGCAAAGGTTGGTAAGGCTTGCAAGGAGTTAGAAGAGCTTGTTGTTAACTACTTTGAATCAAAGGGACACGATACACTCCGGAAGAATCCTCAAGCTCAAGAAGGATATGTTCACAGTCTTGGTCATGGTGTAGGCCTCGATGTTCATGAGTTACCGGTTATAAATTTGAATTCAGAACACACCCTCGAAAAGGGTGATGTTTTCACCATTGAACCGGGGTTATACTATCCCTCTAAGGGTTTTGGAATAAGGATTGAGGATACCCTTTACATAGACGGGGATGGAAATACCATTAATTTGACCTACGTGCCTAAGGACCTT
Source organism: bacterium (assembly GCA_030019025.1). Classification (NCBI taxonomy): domain Bacteria; species bacterium. The sequence goes on along the minus strand of JASEFR010000002.1, from coordinate 17,299 downwards.
GTCTTATAAAAAGGGAGATAGAGATGACAATTAGAGAGATAATAGCCCAAAATGATAAGCCCTATAATGTTAAGTATCGTGTAAACCCGACTCAAAAGGAGCTAAGAGAGCTGGCATTAAAGCACATTCCCACCTGTCTTGTTTCTGCTTATGGGAATATTAATAGAATAACGCTGCGTAAGGCGAGAATGGAGAAGTTTACATATATCATCGCCGATGAAAATAGGGCTTTAGAGTTCTCTTCGGCGGTTATGAGCCCTGAAAAGGCTGAGAGATATATTAACCTTCAAAGGGAATTTATTGAATCAAAGGGTGAACTGATCGAGATACAGGGATATTACGGGATCGGGGAAACAGCAGTACCTATACAAGCCTTTTACACCTTGGAGGCAGCTAATGTCGCGGGTATGCAACAAGTTATGATGTTTTCCCGCGAAGAAGTAGAGGGTCCCGACTGGGTCAAAAAGGAGTTTAAACCCGTATTCAAAGTTATATACACTCCTGGGCTTGAGCTTAATGACCTTCCAGGAAAAATGGCCATTCTTGTAGATCTTGATAATTATGTTACCTATGTGATAAATTCTGACTATTTCGGGGAAAGTAAAAAGGGTATCTTAAGGATGCTTAACCATTATTTTTACTTAAGAGGTGGACTCGTTCTACATGCCGGAGCCAAATCTGTCCGGATAAATGGAAAGGATTATGCAGTTGCTATCCTCGGGCTTTCTGGAACGGGTAAGACCACTACTACTTTTGTTAAACACGGAGAACACTCTATGCCGATACAGGATGATATGATAACACTCTGGCCTGATGGCTCATATTCTGTAACGGAAAACGGATGTTTTGCGAAAACCTTTGGATTAACCGAAAAAACAGAGCCCGTAATCTATAAAGGTACTGTCGACCCTTCTGCGTGGGTTGAAAATGTTTACATGAATGAGGATGGGACTTTTGACTTCTCAAAAGAGGCGCTGACCCCCGAAGAGGTTAGAAGATATAGAGAAATTTTTATACTCACAGGAAACGATCCTGCCAATGTTGATGCTTATATCCGAGGAGAGGTGAAGTTTGAAGATGTCGTTAATGAATACGGAATTCCAAAAGACGGTTGGGACTTTGTGGTGTGGACTCAAAATGGCAGGTCCATTATTCCTTTGAGGGCAATTGATAACGTTGCTGATTTGCATAATCTTCCACCGTTAAAATATATTGGAATCTTAAATCGTGATGAAGGGAAAGACGCGGCGACTCCAGGTATAGTACTGTTCCCCAATCCTGAGATTGCCGCTGGCTACTTTATGCTTGGTGAGACATCAAAGACTTCAGCAGCAGGAAAGGAAAGAGGGAAGACCAGGTCTCCATTCACCCAGCCATTTTTCCCTCTCAATCATAAGCTTCAGGCTGAAAGATTTCGTGAACTTATGTCCAGAAATCCAGGACTTGTAACGTGGATGATGAATACCGGTTATATAGGAGGAGATCAGCTGGATGAGAAAAGGGGAATAGCTATGAAAGTGAAGATATCCCATTCTACAGCTATGCTGGAGGCCCTCTTCAAGAATGAAATCAAATGGACAGAAGATCCGGATTTTGGGTATTTGATTGTAGATGTTAATGCACCGGAGAATCGGAAACTTCTCGAAAAGGTTCCTCCTGAGATCCTTTATCCTCGGATACTTTACGAAAAACAGGGCAGGCTAAATGAATATAATGAATGGGTGGCAAGAATTAAAAAGGAAAGAGAGCAATTCCTGTCCAAGTTTGGAGTAGATGAAAGGATAATAAAAGCGGTGCTAAATATAAAGTAAGTGCTTTTTCTTCTAATATCTCTTGTTGTAGGTGATACGTTAAGGTTTACAAACCCGAGAGTGATTGACGATAGTTCTGCCAATTTAGTTAACGGAGAGCTCTTTATTGACACTGTTGCCAGTAGTTTTGATTTTGAAGGCTCTAAAGGAGTTTTTGTAATCTTCCAGGGGTTTACCTTCGACCTTTCCCAATCCCTTGATTTGAAATTAAAGGGTAAACTTTCCAATACTGTTTCCCTTAGTGCCCGTCTAAAAGATGACTACACTCATTATGGGAACGATTACTACAGTAAATCCTTGGAGGATGTCGATGAAGTATATTTAAGCTTTGAAGATGTTAGAGGGTTTGGGCTAAACCTGGGAAAGTTTTACCACGAGGGAAGAAAGCTACTTGGTTTTGAGGGAATTTACAAAAATTTTAAAATGGTTTACGGTAGTACTGAACAGATGAGGAAGAAAAAGATTATCGAGTATAGAGATTTTTACCCTGGGCCTTACTTCGTTGATTATGGCTATCTGATTGTACCGGGCTCCGTTCGAGTATTGTTGAACGGTTTGCTTTTGGACAAAACAAGTTACTCATTCGATTATTCTTCAGGCGCCCTTTATTTAAAGGATCTGAAAGTTTTGCCCGACGACGTAATTTATGTTGAATACAGTACCTATTCAACTCTACCTTCGGTTTTTACGGGAGTGAAGGGGGAGTTTGGCAATATCACTTTTGAATTCAAGAGACTTAATTCCACAAAGGAATATTATTCGGGTTTTCCTTCAGAAATACTGGAGTATTTTAAAGAGACTGGGGATTCTTGTGCTTTTCTTTCTTATCGTGGTGGTATTAAAACATCCAAAGGCGATTACATTTTGCAAGATTCAATTTTTGTATTTGTAGGGCAGGGTAGGGGTGATTACCAAGTTTATTTTACATTTGTTGGGGAAGGGCGAGGCAGTTATGTCTTTGATAACCTTATAGGTGGTTATAAGTTTGTTGGGAAAGGTAATGGCCTCTACGAACCGGAGGTCGATTTATTCCCACCTTCTCTCCTTACCGTTGGTGAAATTATTTACGATGGAGCTTTAAAATTTTCTGGCAGATTGAGTTATAAAGATTTGAATACCTTGAGTTCAAAAAACGACGATGATAATATAGGGTACGATTTAGAATTTAGCCGAGATTTTTACACGGAATTTGTCAATTTTCATGTAAAATGGCGTAATCGCAGCCCTAACTTTTCCACCGTTGATGATGAGATTGATCTCTTATGGGGTGATAAAGGTAACAATTTTAGGAATCAGTTTGACCTTTCTTTTGATTTAAAGAAAGTAGGGACCTCCATAAGCGCTTCCTTTAGATCTGCTGGGATAAGGAAAATTTATCTGTCTTCTCTTGAGAGTAGATTGGGCCCCTTTTATCTCAGAGGAATTTTAAGTTTTGGCGACACTATGGGGTTTAAAGCACTCGCAAGTTTACAGTTTAAAAAGTTGCCTTCCTTTAATTTGTTGATCTCAAAGGGCGATAATGTGAAGCTTTTCCTGTCTGATACGGTTTTTGGATTTAGTTACCTTTTGGGTACGAGTATCGTTAGCAAGAATAAGAAATTATTATGGTTTTCAAAGGCTGGTTTTAACCACACTGATGGTGAAAACGAGTTATTTACGGATTTTTTTTATTTTCCTGAATATCAATCTTCCATTCTTTACAGGCTGGCCGGAACAACAAAGCTTACGGATTGGCTATCAATCAATGGTTCTTTATCTTTGACGCCCGCATTATTACCTCTTCAGGAGGAGAGGTATTACAGGACGCCTCTGGGAATGTATAATTACGACGAGGGCACAGGTCTTTTCGTTCCGGATGTGACTGGAGGATATGATAGAGAATTGATTTCCCTTGGGGTTTTGGATACCACTCTGCTGAAGTCATACTCCTTTGGAGCCAGCTTTGACTACAATTTCAGTGGCTCTTTGCAGTTTGAAAAGGTCCTTTCTAACTTTTCTGATAATACAGCTATAGCTTGTAAAATTCGGAAGAACCAGTTTGAGTTTGTCTGGGAAAAGCTGAATAAGAATTTGTCCAATGTTATGAATGGACTCACTACTGAAAGTAATGAGTTTGGTCTTAAATTTCCTTTTTTTACGCCGATTTTCTTGAATCTTAAATACAGAGATTACCGGGAGGGACCCGTTAATTACTTGGTTTGGAGTGGTTGCTTTGCCTTTTCAAGTAATTTTGTCACATTAAGCATAGGAGGGGATTACACGCATTTTGAAACATTAAATTTCCCGGGTTTTCACTTAGATGGCAACATTTTTAAAAGCTCTGATAAAATCAAGGTTTCCGCATCTTTTTATTTAGTCTACCCCATAAATTTAAAAATCAGCCTCCCAATGGCAGTTCCAACTTCTAAAAGGTATGGATTAAATTTTTTGGTAAAAAGACCTTATAAAAGTGGTGAATTTTTTGTAGAAGGATATTATTCCAAAAGCCTCATCGTTTCGAGCAAAATCAGGGCAGGATATAATTTTTTATTCTAATTTTATTCTAAGTCTTTTTCGCTGAAAACCAGAGCCTCGAAAATATAAATTTCTGTTCCTTCATCTTTCCAGCATCCTGGATAGAGCCCTGCTTTCAAACAGGTGTGGTTCAGGAAGGTAATTCTATCCCAGTTTTCTTCCACTGCAACCTGAGGAAGTAACAATCCCTGATAAAATCCTCTTTTGATTAATATCCCGTGCCTTCCTACTTCAATTTTATTTATGTCGTCTATTTTCTGAAGAGGAGTTAAGACTGAAATTTCAATTTCAATATCCTTCAATTCCTCTTTTCTAACGGGATAGAAGCGAGGGTCGTGGAAGGCAGATTCTTTTGCCAGATCAACAATTGCCTTCCACAAAGGCTTGATGCCCGTGATGTAGCCAATGCAACCTCTTAGTTCGCCGTGTTTCCTGAGGGTAACGAAAGCCCCCACTTCTTTTAGCAAATTAGGAGTAGGATTTTCTAAAACAGGGTCTTTCAGGTTGTTAAGTTTATTTTCAATAGATCTTCTTGCCAATTCCAGTAAAGTCCTCTTTTCTTCTTTTGTCAGGTTTAAGACTTCCATATTATCCTCCTATGACAATGCCTGCATAACCTACCACGTATCCACCCTTTATTCCAGTAACATCAGCCGAATTTGTGTAATGAATGAGTTGTGCCTTTGGATTTTCAAGGTATTCTGCCACAGCATAGAGCAAAATGGCAATTCCTGTTTCTCCACAGGCCATTATGGTTTCTTTTTCAGATTCTTCCAGGAATTTATCTGGACTTGCTTCTAAGATCCTGGAAATGGTTTTCCTGTCGGTTTCAACGCATTCTTTGTAAGAATAGCCGTGATAAAGGTCAGAACTTGCAACTATTAAAACTTTCTGGGTACTTAGTAGAGTCCTGGAAAGTAACTGGCCGGCTTCTCTTATTTTCTCACGTTCCATTTCGCCAACAAGGAGTGGAAGGATTTTTGAATCGGGTGATAAATATTGGATGAAGGGGATCTGGACCTCTATGGAGTGTTCCTTCAAATGGTTTTCAGGAGCCTCTATGAAAATTTTACTGTCTATTATTTTTTGGGCACTTTCCGAGTCTATAATTGCCTCTCCGAGGGGTGTAATCCATTTACCTTCTGGCCAGACCGCTATGCCCCTGAAGTAAACATAGTGGGAAGGCCCAAGAATCACAACAGTTTTATACTTATTTTTAACAAATATGTTTCGGTATGTATTGTATGCAGTATAGCCCGAATAGATGTATCCTGCGTGTGGAACTACTGCGCCTGAGACATCGTAATTTATACTGACGGAAATCTTTTTATTTTCAAATTCTTTGAAAAATATTTCTAACTCTTCTCTGGTGTTAGGATAAAAGGTTCCTGCGTGTTTTGGGTATCTGATCATCTTATTGTTACCGCTATAAAAATGGGCATACCGTTTCTCAGGATCTTAAATCTGAGAGGCCCTTGTGCGTTTTTATATGTTTTTGAGGCTTTGATAAAATCGCTTATATCCTCGATTTTGTAGTTACCTATCTTCTGTATGAGGTCGCCTCTGATAATTCCGGCAAAGTCTGCAACGGAGCCTGGCTCAACACTTTTAACAACAACACCTTTTTCATTGCCTGAATAAAGATTGTATTGTCTTGCCAGTTCTGTGCTTATTACCGTCATTCCAAGCCAGTTCGCCTCTGGATTTTTAGCCTCTTCGCCCTCCGAAGTATCTTCCTGCTCTTCTTGCATCGCTGATTCCTCTGGATATTCACCTATTTTAACTTTTAGAGTTTTTCTTTCGCCATTTTCTTTAACCACTTCCAGTGTGACTACTTCACCAGGCTGAGTGTGTGCTACCATTAGTCGGAAGTTTTCAACATCTATGACCTCTTTACCGTTAAATTTTAAAATTACATCACCTTCCTGAAGCCCGGCTTTGTCTGCGGGACTATCTTTTAGTACTCTTGCCACAAGCACTCCGTAAACCCTGTCAAGGTTATATGTTTTCGCAAGATCCGGTGTCATCGCCTGTGGATAAACTCCGAGATATCCTCTCGTTACTTTCCCCTTTTTCATTATCTGTTCTACAACAAATTTGGCGGTGTTGATTGGGATCGCAAAACCAACACCTGCGTAAGCACCGGAAGGCGAAGTTATGGCGGTATTAATACCGATCACCTCTCCTCGAATGTTCAAGAGGGGACCACCAGAGTTGCCAGGATTTATGGCAGCATCGGTTTGGATGAAGTTTTCGTAAATAGGACCCTCTGGGAGTGGGATACCTGAGCGACCTTTGGCACTAATTACTCCCACCGTCAAAGTACCTTCGAGACCAAAGGGGTTGCCGACCGCTATTGCCCAATCTCCAACCCTTATTTTATCTGAATCTCCCAGTTTTAAAACAGGGATGTCTTTTTTTGTCTTAACTTGTAGGACTGCAAGATCAGTGCTTTTGTCGGTACCGAGAACCTTTACGTTGTCACCAGTAATAGTTGTCCCATCATTAAGTTTCACAATTATCTTACTGGCATCTTTTATTACATGGTTGTTCGTTAAGATGTAATATTTATCGCCGTCCCTTCTGAATATAAAGCCTGAACCAAGACTTGTAGATTTGTATTCCCTTGGAATAGATGGTATGGGCATTTCAAAAAATTTCCTGAAAAATTGCTCAAAGGGATCATTTTCGTCAAAGAATGGGCTTGTTTTGAATTTTACAACTCTTTCCGTTGAAATGTTCACCACAGCGGGAGTTGCGATTTCAGCGACGCGGACAAAGGGGCTTTCCAATGTTCCTGAATCGCCCTCAAAGAAATAAGGCTTTGTATCTTTTCCTTCTAAATTGGAAAGTTTTAGTTGGGCTGTTATAATGAATCCACTTATTGTTCCCGCGAGGAAAATAAAAGCAATAATGAGAGCAAATTTTAATTTTTTGGTCATATTACACCTCCTTTTTAAGTCTTCAGAATGACGTTCCAACCTGTATGTGGGGCATCCATTTCTTTGAGTCTATTCCATATGCAAAATCAAATCCAATCACACCCATCAGTGGGATTTCCATCCTTATTCCAACTCCTACACTTTTTTTGACGATAAAAGGCCTTAAAGTGTTCACATTCTTGAAAGAATTACCTGCATCAAAGAATGCCAAAAGATACATGTTGTCATTTATCCTGTATCTTTGCTCAAAGGTAAAGATGAAGTAGATTCTTCCACCGATGTTAACTCCATTTTCAATTGGTCCAACGCTATTTGCCTCATATCCTCTCAGTCCATACGTCCCAACATCACCCAGGAAAAACCTCTCGTAAAAAGGCACAGAATCAGGGTGAGAAATGCCCCGGATGTACCCCGTCTTTAATGAGGCTGCTGAGATAAAGGATTTGCTTACAGGGAAAAGCTTTGAAAATTCAAATTCTTGTTTGATGAAGTGGATGTCTCCTCTGAGCGGTCCACCCGAGAGCTCTCCACGGTAAGAGAATATATTGCCATTTGTTGCGTTAAAGAATCTGTCCCTATTGTCAAAAGAAAGATTGTAGTTTATAGCGGAAGACCATTGCCAGCCTTTTTGCGCCCAGTATGAATAGTAGGGATGAGTTAAGAGAATACTATCGATATCGTAGACATTAGTTTTTTCCAAAGTGTATTGGGTAAAAATTTTCCAGTAATCGTTGAAAAGCCTTTTGCCGTAGCTGATATTACCTCCGTTTCGCTGTACGGTGTATTGAGGATAATATGTGGTAAGGGAGTATAAACTGAAGCCTGCTTGCTGTTTCTTTCCAAATAGCCACGGTTCAGTAAAACTGATCTGGAAATTCCTTTTTTTGAAGCCATATTCTACTAAGAAGTTAACGATTTCCCCTTTTCCTCTAAAGTTGGGCTGCTGAATCTGGAAATAGAAAGAAAGTCCGTCAAGCTGAGAATAGGTAGCTCCCAGCCCCACGTTTCCCGTATATTTTTCTGAAACCTTAAAGACCAAATCGACTAAGTTTGAATCGTTTGTGGGCGTAAAGTTAACTTCAACGTTTTCAAAGAAATTCATGTAATAGAGGTCACGCTGGCTTTTAATTAGCTTTTCCCTTGAAAAATACTCGCCGGGAAACACATCGAGTTCCCTTCTTATTACCTCATCGTGGGTTTTTGTGTTTCCAACAATGTCAATTTTTCTTATTTTGATTCTTGGGCCTTCAAAAATATAAAATTTAATGTCAATGCTTGAGTCTCTAACTCCTTCCTGGAAGGGTGTGATATTAACGTAAAGAAAACCAGAATCCCCGTATATTGATGTGAGTTCTTCAATAGACTTATCTATGTTTTTCTGAGAGTAAATTGTTCCTTTTTTAATTTTTACCCTTTTCAAAAGCTCTTCCACCGGAAAGAATTCGTTGCCCTCAATGGAGATGTCGCCGAAGTAATATTTTTTGCCTTCTGTAATATAAATGTGGACAAAAAGGTCTTTTTCCTTGGCTTCATTTTTAAATGAGTCAATTCTTGCTTCGGGAAAACCGTTGTTCAAATAGAAGGTTTTAAGTCTATTCAAATCTTCTTTGAATTTCTCTTCGTTGAGTTTGCCTGTGAAAATAATAAACTTTTTCTCTTTAGTTTTCATCACTCTTTTAAGTCTGTTTGAAGAGAAATGGACGTTCCCATGGAATATAATCTCCTTAATTCTTGCTTTCTGACCTTCTTTTACACTGACTGATATCTTCACGTGGCCCTTTTCGTCGGGTTCGGAAAGAATCGTATTTACCTCGGTTCCGTAGTATCCTTTGTTTTTGTATTCTTCGAGAATGAAGCTCTTTATCCTAAAAAGAGTGGCATCGCTAACAGGAATGTTCTCCTTTATTCCGAGGGTGTCTTTTATTTTTGAGGGTTTCAAAGATTTTAAACCCTCGAAGGCAATTTCTTTTAATTTTGGGTTTTCTCTAATTTTCACCAGGACGTCTGCTTTTTGGCCCTCCGCTGTCGCTTTTATGTAAAGATCGTCAAAATAATCGGTTAGATACGCTTTTTTAAGGACGGACCTTATGGAAGTAGGCGATATACTTTGTCCCTTCTTAATACCCAAAGCGTTGATTATCGTCTGTTGGTCCCACCAGTTGATATTTTCTATCTTTACATCTTTTACTAATAAAGTTTGGCTTGCCAGTAGCAAGACGAGGATTTTGGAAAACAAGGGTTAACCTCCCTTTTTAGCGGGTTCAGGTTGAATTACCTCAAAATCAAGTTGTTCTCCTTTTCTTAAAATCCTGACAAAGGCACCTTCACTTAAGTGTTTGCCAAGGATAAGTTCTGATAGGGGTTCTTCTATGTACTTTCTTATTGTTCTTCTTAGAGGACGTGCACCGAACTCGGGTTCGTAACCCTTATCAATGAGAAATTCCTTTGCTTCGGGGGTCAGTTCAATTTTAAGGTTAAGCTCTTTAATCCTTGCTTGAAGGTCTGCGAGCTGAAGATCCACAATTTTTAGCAAATCATCTCTTGTAAGTGGTTTAAAAATGATAATTTCATCAACACGATTGTACAGCTCTGGCGGTATGGCATTTTTTAGTTCCTGAAGAAGAAATTCTTTAGTTTCTTCAAAGGTTTTGTTAAAGTCCTCTGTTTTGAATCCGAGCATTTTGTTTTTGCTGAGGCTTTTAGTACCGATGTTTGAGGTTAATATTATTATTGAGTTTCTAAAACTTACTCTTCTGCCAAAGCTATCGGTGAGAACACCCTCTTCCATTATTTGGAGAAGAATATGAAATACCTCTGGATCAGCCTTTTCAAATTCGTCAAAAAGGATAACGGAGTAAGGTTTTCTCCTTACTTTTTCAGTGAGCTGGCCACCTTCTTCGTATCCGATGTATCCGGGCGGAGCACCAATTAATTTGCTGACATTGAACTTTTCCATGTATTCTGACATGTTGATCTCTATAACCGCATCCCTGTCATTGAAGAGAAATTCAGCAAGAACTTTCGCTGTCTCCGTTTTTCCTACACCTGTTGGTCCGAGGAAAATAAAGGAGCCAATTGGCCTTCTCGGGTCTTTAATGCCTGCTCGAGACCTTCTTATAGCTTTTGCAAGAGCAGAAATGGCATCATCCTGTCCTATTATCCTTTTTCTCATCTCCTCTTCCATCTTTAAGAGTTTTTCCATTTCGCTTTCGGCAAGTCTTGTTACTGGAATTCCCGTCCATAACGAGATGATTTCCGCAATATTGTCCTTTGTTACTAAAAGGGGTTCGCCTCTACTTCTTAATTTTCTTTTTCTTTCCGCTATTTGTTCTTTTAAGTGGTCCTCCCTTTCTTTTAATAAAGAAGCAGTTTCAAAATCTTGTTTTTCTTTCGCGAGCTCTTTCGCCCGTTTCACATTTTCTAAGTCTTTCTTAAGTTCCTCAAGAATTTCGTCGTTTTCTTGAGTTTTTAATTTAACTTTAGCACCTGCCTCGTCAAGGACGTCAATGGCCTTGTCAGGTAGGTAGCGGTCTGTAATGTATCTGTCTGAAAGTTTTGCTGCCGCTTCAATCGCGTCATCAGTATATTTGACACCGTGAAAAGATTCGTATTTTTCTTTGAGACCATAGAGTATTTCAATGGTCTCTTCCACTGTAGGAGGTTCTACAAATACAGGCTGGAATCTTCTCTCGAGAGCCCCATCTCTTTCTATGTATTTCCTGTAATCTTCCAAGGTGGTTGCTCCAATTATTTGAATCTGACCTCTTGCAAGGGGTGGTTTAAGGATGTTGGAAGCGTCAAGGGAACCTTCTGCTGCTCCCGCACCTACAACTGTATGAAGTTCATCTAAGAAAAGAATCACGTCGGGAGATTCTTTGGCTTCGTCCACTATGGCTTTAAGCCTTTCCTCAAATTGTCCCCTGTATTTTGTACCTGCTACGATTGCGGTAAGGTCCAATTGGAGAATTCTTTTAGCAAGTAATGAGTCAGGAACTTGGTCCTGTGCAATTCTTTGAGCAATTCCTTCAACTATTGCTGTTTTACCGACCCCTGGTTCCCCAATCAATACTGGATTGTTCTTTTTTCTTCTGGCAAGAATTTGCAATACACGCTCAATTTCCCGTTCTCGACCAATAACCGGGTCAAGTTTACCTTCTTTTGCTAATTTTGTTAGGTCAGTGGAGTAGGTTTCAAGATTTTTTAACTTGTTGCTTCTGAGACCGATTTTTTCGCCTTCGCGAGAGCTTCTCAAAATCTTGTCAAGGATTACTTCGTAAGTAATATTAAAATCAATAACTAAAATTCTATAGGTTATGTCCTCTTCAATTCTTAATATCCCGAGTAAAAGGTGCTCTGTTCCAATGTATTGCTTGTGTAATTTAAGGGCCTCATCCTTCGCAAGTTCGAAGGCTTTTAGACATTTTGCGCTGAATCTTATCTCCTTAGCACTAATGGGGTGTTCAAGAAAAAGCCTCGGTGACTTTAATCTTTCGAGAGACCGTTTAAAACGTTCGTAGGAAACGCCTTCTTCTTCTAAGAAAGCGTAGGCACTTCCATCTTGGGTGCTTAAAATCCCAAGAATTAAGTGTTCAAGATTAACAGTAGAACTAATCCCTTCCTTTGAAGCCTCTTCTTTTGCTCTTTCAACTACTTTCTTGAGACTGGCGGTAAAATCGTTATAATAGGGTAAATTCATGGGATTCAATCCACCTCCCCAAGCATCCCTTTAAGGAAAAGTAATTCTTCATTAACGGTTTGGGTAAGGGAGGATTTTGGGAATTTTTTAGTAAAGGCCTCAAGAGTTTCTTTGGATTTTTTGATGTCGCCCTTTACGAAATAAATTCTTGCCATTTTATAATAATAGTAAGCTTTTAGGGGTTCTGAGGGAGCACTTTTTTCGGCCTTCTCAATGTATTTTAAGGCTCTGTTAAATTTTTTCATGTCTACATATATATCTGACAGGTTTGCATAGGTGAATGTTCGAAGTAATTTGTCCTCAACGGAAGAATTTAAAAATTTTTTATAGTATTCAAAAGCCTTTTTTATGTCACCCATCTTCTGGTAGTACAGACCACCGTAATAGTATGCCCTTTGCCCGGAAGTTGTAGTTCTGTATTTAGTGGTGAGCTCCTGGAGGAGTAGGGGCACCTTTGTTGTGTCTTGTTGAGAAATGTAGACAATTGTCTGAAGGAGCATAAAGTCAGCTTCTGTTGATATCCTTGGTTTTGTTGCGTTTTTGTATAAAACTACAGCAATTAAGACGGCTAAAATGCCTCCCAGTCCATAAAGTCCATACCAGAAATATTTAAATTTTGTGATTTTCCTAAAAAATGCGATTGTTGAAAGTATAGCTTCTCTAACCGGGTCGTGCCTCAACTCCTCTTTGTGTACTTTTTTAACTTGTTTTGCCATTTTTAAAACCTCCCAATTGTGTTAAATTATAGTGGAGTTTACTGGAAAAATCAAGGATTTACTCCACACATTCAAAGATGAGTGGTTCCTTTACAGGTTTTTCATCTTTTATCGTGAATGATTTTTTCAAAATTTCGATAGACTGTCCGAATTTCTTTTCGTCATTATACCTTAGCTCCATAATTGTTTCACCATGATTCACAAAATCACCGACCTTTTTGCGCAGTATTATTCCGACCTGAGGATCAATTTTGTCGTCTTTGGTACTTCTACCTGCGCCGAGGATAGAAACCGCAACACCAATCAGGTATGTGTTGTAAGAGAAGAGGTAACCTTCAGTATCAGCCTTTAATTCGTAAATATTCTTGGTTCTGGTAAAATCCTTGGAGTACATAAATTCCAGGTCACCACCCTGACATTTTACCAGCTCTTCCCATTTTTCCAGTGCTTTTCCTGTTCTAACTACATTGTCAATGCTCCTTAACGCTTCTTCTTTTGAATTTGCTTTGCCAGAAATAATAAGCATTTCGGTGGCTAAGGCATAAGTTAATTCCCGAACGTCTTCTGGCCCCTCGCCCCTTAAAATCTCAATAGTCTCTTCCACTTCCAGTGCATTTCCTATCTTGAAGCCGAGGGGTTGGTTCATATTGGTGATGAATGCCTTTACCTTTTTCCCCATTCCTTTCCCGATACCAACCATGGTCTCAGCAAGTTTCTTGGCGTCTTCGTACTTTGACATAAAGGCGCCATTGCCTGTTTTTACGTCTAAGACAAGTCCATCGATGCCTTCAGCTAACTTCTTTGACATGATGCTTGCGGATATCAAGGGTATACTTTCAACGGTCGCGGTTACATCTCTCAAGGCGTAGAGTTTTCTGTCAGCTGGACACAAATTTTCAGTTTGGCCTGCCATTACAACTCCTATTTCCCTAAGTTGTTTTTTAAATTTTTCAGGTGAAAGTGCAGTCGTTAAACCTTTAATAGATTCAAGTTTATCAAGGGTTCCCCCAGTATGTCCAAGTGCTCTTCCGGAAATCATTGGGACATAAACACCAAGGGAAGCCACAATGGGTGCGAGGGGCAAAGAAATTTTATCACCTACTCCCCCCGTTGAGTGTTTGTCTACCTTAGGGCCTGGAATATCCGATAAGTCAAGGATTTCACCTGATCTCATCATGCGTTCTGTAAGGACAACGGTTTCCTCGGTGCTCATTCCTCTGAAAAAGATAGCCATAAGGAGTGCTGAAGCTTGGTAATCTGGAATTTCACCTTTTTTATAATTTTCCACAAAAAAGGATATTTCTTCTGCTGTCAGGGCTTCTCCGTCTCTCTTTTTCTTAATTATATCAACCATTCTCATTTTTCTGCCTCCTTACCTTTCCAATAGTATAAATTAAAGCAGTGTATATAAAAAGTAAAATTAGAAAAAGGGAGCTTGATTGACATGGCGTAATAACCATCTGGAATTTGCTTTGAAATTTAGTTTTGTGTCTGTTTTCAGGCACTTTATGAAGAGTGAAAGTAGAGTCAAAAATAACTTTATTTAATGCTTTTGCTGTTACTTTTATAGTGTCAAATTCATCTTGGGGTGTTAATTTGAGATAGCCTTTCACAATGCCCGGAGCTGAGATTCTGTTTCCATTTTTTGTAATTTCTAAGAGGAGATTCTCGGGAAGATATGGCGGTTCACAAATTAGATAACTAATTTTGTTTAGCCTTATGATTTTAAGTTCCGGATAAGAGATGTTTTCAAGAATGGCGCTCAGGATGGAATCGCAAATTTCGGGATTTTTTAAAGATAGTTCAAAGAAATTCTTGAGGTTGAGGTAGAAATTCCCATCACTTCCGAGGAAAAATACCGGTATTTTATTTGGTTCTAACCAGATTATGGTATCTTTGACCTCTCTTTTTATCGGGGAAAGGGTTATGTTTTCGACTCTAAATTTAAAATTATCACTCAAAATGTACGTGCTTGTAAGTTTTACTGGATTTTCATTATCCTCAATAATGCAGATCGGGTGCCTACTCACCCTTTGAAGAATGGGTGCGGTTGTCTTATCGCAGATAATGGCGTTAAATTTCGAAAAATCGGGACTTTTTACTCTAAGTAAAGTATTTTTTTCCAGTGTAAGCCATTTATTGCCTGCCAATATAAATGGCTTTACAACCAAATCTCCCTTTCTTACACTGTGAAGGCTGAATATCTTGAAAATGGGATTAAATTCTGAGGTTACAACCGCTGTCTCAATTTTTTTATTGAGCCTGTAAATCTGAATAGTTTTTGTAATCTTTTCTTTTTCTCTGAAAATAGTTAAATGGAGGTCATTAATCCCAATGTTTAGCGAAATTTCAAAAGAGCTGGAATTGGAGATGATTTGCGAATAACCATTTTTTTCTATCCTCAGTGAGTCAAAATTCCCTATTATTGTTATTTTTTCGTTTATATGATAAGTTACAGGTTCAAACTCTATGGCAATTTCGTCTCTGGTCCGTGGTATTTTTTTAATTACAATGTCTGGAAAGGGGAGGTTTAAAAGGAGGTAAAGATAGAGAAGAATCAAAATCAAACGCTCCGCCACATGATAATTTTAGAATGTTCTTCGCGTTTTAAAAAACATTTTTTTTTTACTTTAAATGTCTTAACCCCTCGAAATTTCAAGGAAATTGCATTATATTTATAATACTAAATGACTTAGGAAGGCAAGGGGGGATTATGAAGGTTCTCGGAATTTTGGGATCTCCGCATAAGACAGGTGGTTCTGCACAGCTTTTGGTTGCTGCTTTGAAAGGCGCCCAGAGGTTGGGTGCTAAAACGGAACTTGTAAGTGTTTACGATGGTGAAATAAAACCCTGCGAAGGTTGTATTAAGGATGAAGAACCTTACTGTAAGTTTCCCTGCATTTTTGAAGATTATGGAAAGGTTATTTTGCAAAAGATATACGAATCGGATGGACTCATTTTCTCTACGCCGGTTTACTGGTTTGCCCCATCGGGCCAGCTAAAGAATCTTATAGATAGGATGACATCTCTGGAAAACATGGTTGCTTATGGAGAACCAAGTTATCTTGAAGGAAAGGTGGCAGCTGCTATCGCTGTAGGCGCTGATGATGGTGGGTCCTGGGCTACGGGCTACCTGGTTGCTACTTTGACTTCAATGGGATGTATCATTCCCCCATGGGGATTGGCTTATTCTCATAAAAGGGAAAAGGCTGTTTTTGATGACAAGGCTTTAATGGATGCGATAAATATTGGCCTCCTGACTGTTAAGACTATTGCCAGGCTTAACGGTGAAATAGTAGATCTTATGTTTGTTAGTGACAGCGATATGCTCGAGGAAATACGAAAAGAGATAACCGAAGAGCTTGGCATTATGAAGAGCTCTCCACAAGGGGCAAGTAAAATTTAAATCCTCAATCGGAAGGAGTTGGTTTCTAAATCACCGCTTGCGTTTGTAGAATAATCTTCTTTTGTGATGATTTGATTTAAATACGCTTTGAAAGTTAAATAGTGATTTAAGTCGAAAGTGCGAGACTGAATTTAGCCTTAAATTAAAGGGAATGGCTTTAAACCATTTTTAGTGCGAAAGGGGGAAGGTTCTGAAGCGGTATTTAGAACTCTTCGTCTTAGAGATTTTATTGCTCAAGTTTACAATTTTATGATTAATCAAATCACCTTAACCCCTCTTGCTCAAAATAGATCTTACCCAAAAATTAAGGTTTTTCGTGGTAAAGAGCCTCCTTGTTTTTGTGAACCTTTTGAAGAAAGTTGTATAATTTCATGATGGTTTTTTTGATTTTCACAATATCCAGGTGTTTTTTAAATTCAACAAGGGTTTCTTTAATGAGTTCTGGTGTATCAGGGTCAGACTTGATAGTTCACCGTATTAGGATGTATATTTCCAACATGGTAATATGCTCATTTTGAGCAGAGCAACAAACAAATATTTAAACAAGGGGGTTAGGATGAGTAAAAATGTCATAGTGGGTGGTAAAGTTAGTGCCATAATTGGCATCCTACTCATCTCACTCTTTCCCGTCAAACTTCTCTCGCAGTATCCAAACTGGACTGTGTATAACGCATCAAATTCAGGTCTGCCTTCTAATGTTGTTACTGCAATAGCGATTGATGCATCAGGGAATAAATGGATTGGAACTTGGGGTGGGCTTGCTAAGTTTGATGGGACAAACTGGACTGTGTATAACACATCAAATTCAGGTCTGCCTAATAATTATGTTCGTGCAATAGCGATTGATGCATCGGGGAATAAATGGATTGGAACTTATGGTGGTGGGCTTGCAGAGTTTGATGGAACAAACTGGACTGTGTATAACACATCAAATTCAGGTCTGCCTGATAATGATGTTTGGACAATAGCGATTGATGCATCGGGGAATAAATGGATTGGAACAAGTGGTGGGCTTGCTAAGTTTGATGAGACAAACTGGACTGTGTATGACACATCAAATTCAGACCTGCCTTCTAATTATGTTCGTGCAATAGCGATTGATGCATCAGGGAATAAATGGATTGGAACTTTTGTTGGTGGGCTTGCCGAGTTTGATGGGACAAACTGGACTGTGTATAACACATCAAATTCAGGTCTGCCTGATAATGATGTTT
>JASEFR010000001.1:98225-117012 GCA_030019025.1 bacterium | reverse complement strand
ATATCCCTGTGGCATAGTATGGAACTTGAATGAAAACTTAGATTCAGGGGTCTTTGTTTCGTATTGCGAAGTAAGCCTAAGATTTTCCCATAATTTTTCTTCTTTATCCTCGCCTGATTGAGCACGGTTCTCTTCCAATTGCCTGTCAGTAAGTCCTCCAGGGAAAAGATTTTTCTTTTTCGTGGCATCAAGGGAGAAAATCATAATGTCTTTTTCATATATAGGGAAGGAAAACTTACCATAAAAGGTTCTGATGTCGTAATCCTCCTCCTCTCGCCATCCTTTACCTTTTCTTCTACTATCTCCTCAATTAAATCTCTGAACCTTTTTTCATTCTTTTCTTCAAGTGCCCTTGAAGAAGCCTCAATCCCATCAAGTATCATAAATAGTGCCTCCAGTTTATTCCTTGGTTTAGGACCAGGGTAACGAAACTTATTGGCATCGACTTCGCCATACAATCTAAGAGCCTTTTTGTAAAAAGAATACATTACCGACGTTCCATGATGAGTTTCAATGACTCCTATAACCTCATCGGGAAGTCTATAGGACTTTGCCAGATTCACACCATCAAGTACGTGGGATTTCAGAATTTGCACACTCATCTCAGGAGAAAGCATATCATGGGGATTTTCGCCAGAAATCTGATTTTCTATGAAAAATACAGAGTGAAGCTTTTTACCTATATCGTGATATAAGCCAGCAACCCTTGCCAGCAATGGACTTATCCCAATTATAGGGGCAATCCTGGCGCCCATTTCAGAAACCCTCAAACTATGCTCAAAAGTACCAGGAGCTTCTTCTTGAAGGCTTACAAGCAAAGGGTGGTTTACGTTAGAAAGTTCGAGAAGAACAAAATCCGTCGGATACCTGAGTATTCTTTCAAACACCAGAATGAGCAATATAACAAGTAAAACAGAAATTACACTGAGAACAGCAAAATCTATAAAATAGTTGGAAAAGCTCCCACCCCATACTTTTCTGGCTGCAAGGGAAACCAGAAAAGTTAACACGATAAAACCAATAAGGGTAATAAAATAATCCCACCTTCTTTTAATATGCTCACCCGCGAGGATGGAAAATACCCCAAAAACCGAATTTACGAAAAAAGACTCGTAAAAATTCGGCTTAAAATATGGAAAAAATATAAGAAGAGAACCAAGAAAAAGGGCAAAGGCGTTTAAAAATCCTCCAAAAAAGGCTACTAACATCAAAGAGGCTGGAAAAATGAAAAAAAGATGAGGTTTGTGGAAAAAGTGACCAAAATGGGGAAAGGCTATTAACATAAGGTATGCAAACAAAAATACTATTGTTACCCTACTATCGTTCTTAAAACTTAAACTCTGTACGGCCCAAAAATAGCCGAAAGTGAAAGCAAAAATCAAGTAAAGTACGAAAAATGCAAGTTCAAAACGCTTTGAGCGGGCATCCATTGTAGGATCAATCCTTTCAATTCGTAAAGTTGTATCCTTTATCGCGCCAGCTATTTCAATGTTTGGTCTTAGAAAAGGCTCAACTAACTTGAAAACCTCTTCTTTTTTAGCCTCTTCCAAATTTAATTCATTCAGAAAATTCTTTACCTGATCCCGAAGTTCAGAAACACTAAGAAGGGAATCCCCAGTCAATCTTCTGAGAGTTCCATTCTTTTTAAAATAAATTGTATCCATCCTTGCCAGTAGTTCGTCTTTTACAACGGGCTTACTGAGGAGAAATTCCACAAAATCAAAAAGCGGTAAAAACTCAGGGCCAAGTGAATCAGAAAGTTGCCTTAAAGCATCGAAATCTACTTCCACTCTCGAGAAATAAGGGAAAGTACTTATTTCTACTCTCTTTTGAATTACCGGAAATTTGACATCTGTCTCAAATATCCCGCACTTTATTCCGAGATTTACCAGTGAGACGAGAGTTAAAGAGAGCAAAAGGGAAAAAATTAAAAAAGGAAGCTTAACCTTCTTTTCCCTTTTCTTTCTTGACAGTCGTCTTATTTTCAAATTTTTCATAAGCTTCCACAATTTCTTTTACAAGCCCATGGCGAATAACGTCCTCTGAAGTGAAATAAATAAAGGCAATGCCATTTATCCCTTTCAAAACCGACTGGATCTCTACAAGCCCCGAAGTTTCATGCCCAGGCAAGTCAATTTGAGTAATATCACCGGTTAAAACCAGTTTGGAACGAGGCCCGAGTCTTGTTAGGAACATTTTCATCTGTACCGCCTTGGTGTTCTGAGCCTCATCAAGGATAACGAAGGCATCAGAAAAAGTTCTACCCCTCATATAAGCGAGGGGCGCGATTTCGATGACACGGGTATCTATATATCTTTTGATGGTCTCAGCAGGTAAAAGCGCGTATAAAGCATCATAGAGTGGAGTTAAATAAGGATTTATTTTTTCCTGAAAGTCACCAGGCAGAAAACCAAGGGACTCCCCAGCCTCTACTGCAGGCCTTGTTAATATAATTTTTTCAACAAGATTTTTTCTAAGGTAGTTTATTGCTGCTGCCACTGCAAGAAAAGTTTTACCGGTTCCAGCAGGGCCAATCGCAACAACAATGTCGTTCTCGTCAATCAATCGAATATATTCCTTTTGGTTTGGGGTTCTAAGCTCTATCCTTTTCTTGGGCGTAATCAGAAAACTTTTGGAATCATCGTCTCTGCTTTTCGCATGTTCCAGCTCCCACTTCATAATCTCTCTAATTTCACCTTCTTCAATCTTATGCCTTTTTTTTATTTCTTCTTTCAATATGTGTATTACCTGTGTTAAAAGTTCTACTTCTTCGGGCGATCCCCTTAACCTCAGCTCGTCACCACGAACAACTATTTCTGTTGAAGTCCTACTTTTCAGGAATTTGATGTTAGAATCGTTAACCCCTAAAAACTCAACAGGGTTAACGTCACCTATAAAAATAATTTTTTCAACCTTTTCCATTATCCTCCCGTCTTTAAATTTTTAATGAAAATTGGGGGATACCAAAGGGCGGTATCCCCCAATTTTTTTTCGACATTCTCTAATTATCTTGGTATCTTTAATACTTGTTTCGGGTAGATAAGGTTAGGATCCTTTATCTGATCTTTATTGGCTTCGTAAATGTTCGTCCAGAGTCTTGGATTATTGTAAATCCATGTGAATCCAGCTATTTTCCACAGGCAATCACCGGGTATTACCTCGATCTCTGTGACAATACCATGGGGTATCTTCAACACCCAGCCTGGATAGATAAGGTTAGGATCCTTTATAAGGTCTCTATTGGCTCTGTAAATTCTCGGCCATGCTTTCCAATTATTGTAAATATACCTTTGGGCAGCGATCTTGCTTAGATAATCGCCCTTCTGAACTGTATATTCTAATGGATATTTTGCAATTTCAGCTTTCAGTTCAGCAATTTCATTCTGAATCGCAGCAATCTTAGCATCAAGGTCAGATTCTTCATTAATCAATGCATTGTATTTTGCTTCAAGATCAGAAATCTCCTGATTCAAGTTTGCAACTTTTGCTCTGCATTCTTCCAACATCTGAAGGGCTTCTTTTTCTGTAAGCTTTTTCTGCTCAGCCCTAAGGGCAGGTGTTAAAAGCATCAAAACAGCAAATAATGCAATTATCCTCTTCATATCAACACCTCCTTAGTAACCTTTCTCAAGAACTTCATGAAGCCAGTAGCTCAAAGAATCTCTTTCAGCCTCAAGCTGGGAAAGCTGTGCCTTCTTTTCCTCTATGCTCGCGTTCTTAGCTTCAATATTCGCCTGAAGTTCAGCCTTATTCTGCTCTGCGGATTGTAGAGCATTATTACACTCCTCTAATTGTGCCAGTGTTTGTTTGGTGGCCTTTTTTGGCCCACATCCGGCCAAAAGAAGGGCACCAACTATTAATATCATGCCCAATTTTTTATACCTCATCAAAAACCTCCTTTTGTCGTAATATATTTATAACTCAAATCCCTCATTTTGTCAAGTATTTTTACTTTGCCTTCGGTATTATGCAGAGAAAAACAAGTTCTACATCGCTTTTGTTTATAAACTGGTGATTCACATCGGGTGGAACAAAGGCAACCACCCCTGGAGCAAGGGGATACTCTTTATCCCCAATTTTTACAACACCGCTACCACTTAGAACATAGACCTCATGTTCGTAAGGGTGGCTATGATAGGGAGTATATCCCCCCTTTTCAACCCGAAACATTCTAAGGTAAAAATTCGGTGCTCCATCCTTTTCGGCTACAAGCCACCTTATAAAGACATTCTTTGCCCCCTCCATCTCTACCGGGCTTTCCTGCACTTCACTAAAATGAACTACCTTCTCCTTCATCATCCCTTCTCCTTTTACATGAATATATTTTAAATGTTTTGGAATGAAAAGAAAAATTAGTAATCACTCAACTAATCAAACTTTCTCCGTTATAATTTTACTGTGATCGCAAGAGAAGGATTAAAAATAATTTTAGTTCTTAGTTCTCTAACCTTTTTGTGTCTTTTTTTAAGAAATTACTTTATTTTGGCGATCTTCGCTTTTTTACTTCTCTTTACCCTATTCTTTCTTCGCGACCCCAAAAGAGACATTAAAAGTGAAGAAGACAAGATAGTTTCGCCTGCCGATGGGAAGATTATTGAAATTAACCACGAAAATGGAAAGGCTATAATCTCCATATTTATGTCCATAACCGATGTCCACGTTAACCGTGTTCCACTCTCGGGCAAAGTCATCTCCATTAGAAGAAGTGGCAGGAAATTCATGCGAGCTTTCCTAAAAGAGGCAGACTTCCATAATGTACAATGTGAAACAATCATCCTATCGCCAGTCATTGGGGAATACAGCGTTATACAAATTTCAGGTATCATAGCAAGGCGCATTGTCAACAACTTAAAAGCAGGGATGGAAGTAAAAACGGGGCAAAGAATGGGCATAATTCTTTACGGTTCTAAAGTTAAAGTAATTTTGCCCGAGGATAAGGTAGAAGTCTTCGTCAAAGAAGGAGAAAGGGTAAAAGCAGGCATTACCTACATCGCGGGGATAAAGTAAAAATGAACATACCTACTTTATTTACCTTCCTAAACCTTTTTTCTGGTTTTATGGCAATCATCGCCATATCTGAAATGAAAATGGAGTCCGCTCTCTGGTTCATTGTATTTTCGGCCATCTTTGACTTTATAGATGGTAAAATGGCACGACTTTTTAAAACTAACTCAAAGTTGGGGCCACAGGTTGACTCACTGGCCGACGCAGTTTCTTTTGGAGTCGCTCCTTCTTTTTTTATATACAGTTTTGTTGTGTTCCCCCTTGGAAAATTCACCCCCTTTTCTCTTCTACCTTTTGTTTACCTTTCAGCAGTTGTAATGCGGCTTGCCCGCTTTAACGTCATCGGAGAAGATTCTCAAAAGGAATTCTACTACGGGCTCTCATCACCCATATCGGCCCTTTTCTTAATTTCCTTTATTTCTTCCCTTCACAGATTCTTCCCATCTTTTCTGTTCGAAAAAGAGGTAACGGCGGGTATGGTTCTCATCCTAAGCCTCTTGATGCTCAGCAAGATAGAATTTCCTGTGTTCAAGAAGACTAAAAAAGCTGAAAAAATACAAATCGTCTTCTTTATCACAGGGCTCCTGCTATTGGTTTACTTCAAATACCTTTTCCTATTTGTGGCCATCTTGTTTTACATAATTGGTGGAATAATTCGTTATCTTTTAACAAGAGAAGACGATGAGTGAACTGGATTTAACCTGTGTCATACTCACATTAAATGAAGAAGAAAACATAAAAAGAGCAATAGAAAGTGTAAAAGATCTTTCAAAGAAAATTCTGGTTATTGACTCAGGCAGTAAAGACAAAACTGTGGAAATTGCGAAAAACCTGGGAGCCGAATGCATCTTTAAGGAGTTTGTTAATTACGCAGAACAGAGAAACTACGCACTAAATCTTGTCAAGACGGAATGGGTTCTTTTCCTCGATGCAGACGAAGTTATTTCTGAAGAGCTTAAAAAAGAAATCATAAAAAAGCTTAAGGAGAATCCTGATGTAGATGGATTTCTCATCCCCAGAAAAAACTGGTATCTCGGTAACTTCCTCAAATGCTGGAGCCCCGACAGGCTCTTGAGATTATTTAGAAAAGATAAAGGAAAATGGAAAGGAGAAGTTCATGAGAAAGTAGAAATTAAAGGGAAAATAGGAATCTTGAAGAACCCGATCCTTCACTACCCTTTCAAAGACCTGTATCACCAATACTCAAAAAATTTAAGATATGCAAAAATGCTCGGCGAGGAAAAGTTCAAAAAAGGGGAAAAAGCAACCCTTTTTGACCTTACGATAAGGCCATTCCTAAACTTTCTAAAACACTATCTTTTGAAAGGGTGTATCTTTGAGGGAAAACGAGGCCTTATTTTTTCGTTATTTTATCTTCAATACACTTTCCAAAAATATTCAATATTATTCGAAAAACAAGTTCATCTTAAAGGAAAATAGCGCAAAATTTTTGCGCGTAAAACCACTTAAATTGACTGTTCGGACATTTTCCCAATAAAATATTACACACACAAATAAGGAGGGTATCATGGCTAAGAAGGTAAGAATAGACCCTGATCTCTGTGTGGGTGATGCAATATGTACTGATATTGCTCCCGATGTTTTCTACATGGGAGACGACGGTCTCGCCCATGTCAAAGAAGGGATGGAAATGACTGGTGATAGGGCGGATGTTCAGGAAGCTGCAGAACAGTGCCCTGGAAGCGCAATAATTATTGAATAGTAAGAAAAATAGTAGAGTCCTAAACCACCCCCTCCTGCCCCAGGGAGAACTTTCCCTGGGGTTTATTTTTAAAATGTGTGAAAAATAAGATGAAACAGGAAACCTTTGTAGATCTTGTAAAAATAATCGTCAAGGCCGGAAAAGGTGGAGACGGGTTAGTTCATTTTTTGAGAGAAAAATTTAAACCTTTCGGCGGACCCGATGGTGGTGATGGGGGCGATGGGGGAAGCGTATACGCCATTGGCGACAGGTCACTAAAAACTCTGCTCGATTTTAAGTACAAAAGAATCTACGAAGCAGAAGATGGGAAAAATGGAGGACCAAACAACAGAACGGGGAAAAAGGGTAGAGACCTTTTTATAAAAGTACCCCTTGGAAGCATTTTTTATGACAGTGAAACGGGCGAATGCTTGGGAGAAATTGTTGAACACGGTCAAACACTACTTCTTGCAAGAGGTGGAAAAGGAGGAAGAGGAAATACCCGATTTGCAACCCCTACTAATAGGGCACCAAGAGTTGCTGAGAAAGGCACCGAAGGTGAAAAAAGAACAATCAGAATTGAGTTAAAACTACTTGCTGACATTGGTATCGTTGGCCTGCCAAACTCAGGGAAGACAACTCTCCTCAACTCCTTAGTGGGGACCAAGGCTAAAACAGGTGATTATCCCTTTACCACCTTAGCACCAAACTTGGGTGTTTATAATGAGGATTCTGGGCTAAGGTTTGTTTTAGTAGATATTCCGGGAATAATTAAAGATGCCCATAAAGGAAAGGGGTTAGGTCTTGCATTCCTCAGACATATTGAAAGGACGAGAGTTTTACTGATCCTCTTAGACTCTTCCCAGGGCGATCTGGAGGAACAATACAACACAATCTTGAACGAACTTCATTCTTATAAACCAGAATTGCTCCAAAAATCAAGAATTATTGCTGTTAACAAAATAGACCTCGTTCAGCCCACACCTTCACTGAACGTCAACGAAGAGGTATACTATATATCAGCCTTAAAAGAAATCGGACTTGAAGAATTAAAAAGGGGGATTGAAACATGCATAAGGAAGATAAAAGCCGAAAATATATGACAGTTCAGGAAGTTGAACAGCTTTTGAAATCAAACAACCTTTTAGAAAGATTTAAAGCAGTTGAATTACTTAAAGAAAGGAAAAACTTAGAGAGGCTTTTATCACTTATATACTTAGAAAGCTGGCACTTAAGGGAAAAAGTGCAGGAGGCTCTTTCTCAATTTACCCTTGCCGAACTTAAAGATAAACTTTTACCGCTTCTTGATGAAAAAATCTGGTTTGTAAGGGCTGCGGCAATTAATGTTCTTGGAAATTTAGCGGTTAAAGAACTTGAAATTACAGAGTCGGAAAGCGAAAGTCCCTTACCGAATGAAGAGATGTTTGAAGAAACAAAAATGCCTAAGAAATACGAAGAAATAGTAGAAATTTTTGACTTGATACTACCACATCTTTCTGAAAAAAACGAGGTAGTAAGAGCAAGTGCTGCTCGGGCCATTGCACGTATCTTGACCTTTATACCCCCTTTGAAAGCTAAACTATCAGGTGAACAAAACGTTATTATAGAAAACCAGTTAAGAGAAATGAAGGAGTTTGACCTGCTCCACAAAATCTTAAATCTGTGAAGATATTAGAATCACTTTACCCAATTTATAGTTTGCATCCTTCTGGTTTTAAAACCTTAAATCTACTGCAACATCTTGAAGAAGCCAACGTGATATTACTCCTTTTGGATATTGAGAACGGAAAAATCATAGAAGAAGAAGTAAACTCCTTTCCGGGATTTAAGGCCCATGCTTTTGACGAAAACATAGAAAATAAAATAACCTCTCCACAAAAGAACCTAATAATTGTAAAGGACCGGCAAGAACTCAGTTATGTAAAAGAAATTCTTTCAACGCTTACCTTTTTCAAAATAAAGCAGGGCGATGAGCTAAGCCTTTCATATATTCTTGACCTTCTCTCTGAGAAGAATTTTGAAAGAACAAACGTTGTTGAAAACCATGGAGAATTCGCCGTCAGGGGTGGAATCTTGGACATCTACTTACACGGTGGATCAGAACCGATAAGACTCGAATTCTCTGGGAACAAGGTTTTGTCAATAAGGATTTTTGATCCTGAAACTCAAAGATCAGTGAAGTCTCTAAGTGAGGTTGCACTATTTGGCATGAAAGGAAAACCTAAAAGCGACACGAGCCTTAAAGTGATTGAAGAGATTGAGGGAAACTCACCCTTTCATGTGTTACATAATTTCAACTATTTAGGCAACATTGAACTTTTAAGGAGCGAAATAGATAGATTAAAAAAAGAAGGCTACAAGGTCTATTTCTTTTCTTTCGGTGAAAACAAAGAAAAATTTTTTGAAGAACTCTTAAAATGTCAAATAATACAAGGAAAAATCTACAACGGATTTATTTTCCCGGTTGAAAAGATTGCTGTATTCACTGAGACTGAATTAAGAGGCATAAAACATCGACGATGGATACGAAAAGAACACTATGGGGAGAAAATTGAGGATTATACGGACCTCAAAGTGGGCGATTACCTCGTCCACCTGGATTTTGGTATCGGCCGATTTGCAGGTTTAGAAAGAATAGAAATTGAAAACATAAAGTATGACACACTTAGAATTGAATACAAAGATGGGGTTGTAAATATTCCCGTACACAATCTTTCAAAGGTCGAAAAGTACGTTGGTGAAGAAGGAGAAAAAATTGAAATCTCGGCTCTCGCTTCCCCCCGCTGGCAGGTAAAAAGGGCAAAAGTTCTGCTTGAAACTTATAAATTCGCAATGGAATTGTTAAAAATACATTCTTATAGAAAAAAAGAAAGGGGCTTTATATACAAGCCTGCTCCGGAACTGGAATACAAACTTTACACAGAATTCCCTTATGAAGAAACGGAAGGACAAATCAGAGTTATGGAAGAGATTTTTGAAGATATGGAATCTCCAAAAATTATGGACAGACTGGTTGCAGGGGAAGTTGGATTCGGTAAAACCGAGATAGCATTAAGAACAGCCTTTAGAGCCGCTGTTAATTCTTTCCAAACCGTCGTGCTCGTTCCGACGACACTATTAGCATTACAACATTATACTAATTTTACAAAGAGGCTTGCCAATTATCCAGTCAAAGTAGCAATGCTTTCAAGGCTAACCCATCCGAAAGAAAGGGAGGAAATTCTCAAGGGACTTGCTGAAGGTGAAATCGATATCGTTATAGGAACTCATTCTCTTTTAAGAAGCGACATAAGTTTCTTAAATTTGGGCTTACTTATAATTGACGAAGAGCATCGATTTGGTGTGGAAGACAAGGAACTGATAAGGCAAAAGTTCCCTATGGTTGACACCCTGAGGCTAACTGCAACTCCCATACCCCGAACTCTTTACATGAGTCTTGGCAAAATTTATGACCTTTCCATTCTTGACACCCCACCACCGGGAAGAGAAGCAGTTGAGACATACGTAGGGAAATTTGACAGAGAAATCGTTGAGCATGCAATACAGTTTGAAGTTGAAAGAAATGGAAAGGTATTTTTTGTTAACAACCGTATCAGTGGTATAAAAGAGATTGTGAGAATGCTTGAAGAGATGTTTCCAGACCTTAGGATCGGCTACGCTCATGGAAGAATGCCTAAGAATATACTTGAAGATATTTATATAAACTTCTATCTGGGGGCTTACGATATTCTCGTTTCTACACCAATTATCGAAGCAGGCGTAGATTTTCCGGAAGCCAACACAATCATCATAAATAATGCCCATACCTTTGGATTAGCCGACTTACATCAGCTTCGTGGAAGAGTAGGCAGGGGTATTAAAAAGGGGTATGCCTATTTTCTCACCCCCTCAGAAATATCGGAAGAGGCTAAAAAGAGACTCTCGATAATTGAAAAATATTCCGAACTTGGGTCTGGTTTTAAGATAGCAATGAAGGACCTTGAACTCAGAGGGGCAGGCGAGATTCTTGGGAAAAAGCAGCACGGTTTTGTAAGAACAATTGGCCTTGAAATGTTTTTCAGATTATTAGAACAGGCAATTTTAGAACTTGAAGGCCAGAAATTCGCAGAAAAAGATATAAAGGTAAAAACTGAGGCTTATATTCCGTACAACTACATTGAAAATGAAAATATAAGGCTATCCTTCTACAAAAAGCTTGCAGATGCTAAAACAGAAGAGCAACTTAAAAAATTGAAAGAAGAACTCCTTGATAGATTTGGCCCTATTCCCCCCGAAGTCGAAGAACTCTTTTATGTACAAAGAATTAAAATTTTGACAGCAAGCAAGGAAAACGTAAAAGGCGTAGTAATCGGGCCCTCTGAATTGATTTTTGAAACCGATGAGGGAACTAAAAAGTTCAAAAGAGGCCTCGATATTGAATTCTTGAGAAAGTGGGCTTAAACTTTTGCTAAACAAAGGTGGAGGTGTTTATGTTAAGAAAATTATTTTTTGCCGGGCTAATTATTTCGATTAGCCTAATGAGCTGTAAAAAGGAAAAAGGCAAAGTAATTGCAAAAATTGACGGTATAACCATTACTGAACAGGAATTGGATATACAAACTCCAGAAGGTTTTAAAGGTGACCCGAGAGTTAGAGACGAGATATTAAAACAGTATGCAAAAGAAGTTTTACTTTACAAAGCATCTAAGGATGAAGGTCTATTAAATAGAGAAGACCTAAAAGCCCAGATCAAAGTGACAACGATTAAAGTGGTAAGTCAATACTATTTGAATGAGAAACTTCAAAATGTGAATGTAACCGAAAATGAGATAAATCAAGAGTTGCAAAAAACCAGGCCATATTTCTCGAAAAAGATTGATATGGTGGTTTTGTACTATGCCGACCCATCTAAAGCCGCTCAGTACAGAGAAATTTTATACAATCCATACCCCGTTATTGTCTCAGAAGTAAACAAACTCAATCCACAGGAAGTTCAGGTTGCGCCTTTGAGTGAAAATTTAGGAGTCATCTATTACACTTATGGAGAAAACCTTTTTAATACCATAAACAACTTAAAGATTGGAGAAATTTCTGAGCCTGTACCCCTCGAGCAATCTGGTTACTATGCACTAATAAAAGTTTTAAACATTAAAAAAGACGAAATTAGTGAAAATGAAATAAAAGATTTTCTTTACAAAGCTTTAGTTTCGTTGAAACAAATCCAGCTCAGAGACTCTATTTTGAGCGCATTACAGACCAAGTATAAATTCTCGGAGGTAAATACAAAATGAGAAAGGGTGCTTTTATTGCCTTGCTTTTTTCCGGTTTTATATATGCCCAAACAGCTACTATTGAGGATAAAGTAGTCGCAAGAGTTGGTGACGAAGTGATAACACTCTCAGAACTAAACGAACTTTACGAAAATTACAAAAATTTCTACCCAAATCTAAGTGAAAAGGAACTTAAACAATCAATACTACATGAATTGATAAATAACAAACTAATCTTACAGACAGCCAAAAAGGATACAACCATTGCAAGGCCAGGAGCAGAAGAAATAAATCGGGCCCTTGAAGAGAGGATTAAGCTATTAGAACAGCAATACGGGACTGAAAACTTCGAAGAAATACTCAAAAGCCAAGGTCTCACAAGAGAAGCCCTTAAGGAGATGTACAGAGAAAATATTTCGGATGAAATCCTTGTACAAAGGTACATAGATAAATACGTAAGGCCTAAAATACAAGTCACCCCTCAGGAAATAAGAAACTTTTACGATCAATACAAAGACTCCCTTAAAGAACCTGACCTTTATAGAATTTCCCACATTTTAATAAAGGTGAGTGTGGATTCTGCTCAAGAATCAGCGGCTCTCAAGAAAGCCCAATCACTTTACAATCAGATAAAGAAAGGGGCTAACTTTGAAGACTTAGCTAATAGATATTCTGATGATAGAGAATCCGCATCATACGGTGGAAAAATAGGTACGATACCCAAAAACTTCTTTCCACCTGAAGTACAAGAAAAGCTGGATAAATTAAACCCTGGAGAGGTATCGGAACCAATTAGGGGAGATTATGGCTATCATATTTTTAAACTGTTAAACAAGACGCAAAATACTTACGAATTGAAACACATTCTAGTAAAAGTAGAGCCAAAAGCAGAGGAATGGAATAAAGCTTATCAAAAAGCACAATCCATAAAAAACAAAATCGAAGTCCAGAAACAGGACTTTGAAACTTTGGCAAAAACTTATTCTGATGATGAGGATACAAAAGACTTGGGCGGGGACCTCGGCTGGATACCTTATACCAATCTGCCTAACGAATTTAAACAAAAACTATCCAATGCAAAAGTTGGTGATATCCTCATCATTAAGGGACAAAATGGCTATCACGTGGTAAAGGTGAACGACATAAAAATAGGTAAAACCCCCGAATTCTCCGAAGTACAAAACAACATCAAGCAATACATTGAAAATATTAAACTGCAGGAAGAATTAGCTAATCTCATAGAAGACTTAAAGAAAAAGACATTTATTGAAATAAAAGAATTTTGAGGATAGACCTTTTCCTGAAAAAGGTTGGCATCTTAGATTCTCGGTCAAAGGCAAGGAATTTAGTTATAAAAATAAATGGAATAGAGAAAAAACTTTCCTATGAGGTAAAAATAGGTGACGAGATTGAAATCCTCAGAAAAGACGGGGAATACTTGAGATTTCAAGTACTTAACATTCCTTCAAAAAATGTCCCAAGAGATAAGCGCGATCTTTATTTTAAAATCTTAGAAAAAGGAAGAACAACCCACTTTTTACAAAGGGAGGAAAACTTCTTGAAATGGCTCTTCGAAAATCACTGATTTTAATCACACTTTTTACTACTTCCTGTGCCTATTTTAATACCTTTTACAACATAAAAATATACTTCAAAGAGGCAGAAAAAATCTATAAAGAGCAAGGTCAACTAACCCGTGAAGCTACAACCCGCTACAACAAAGTTATAGAAAAAAGTTCTAAAATTTTCGAATATTACAAATCCTCACAATATGTAGACGATGCTCTATTTTACACCGCAATTGCTTATAAAAGGCTGGGCAATTATACACAAGCAAAAATAAAATTTGAAGAGCTATTCAAATACTTCCCAGATTCAAAATACCACAAAAAAGCCCTTTTGGAATATATTGACCTCTTAATTTTGATAAACTATACAGATGAAGCAATAACAGCAATAAAGAGAAATCCTGAACTAACAAAGGACCCTGATTTTCTTGTAGTAAAAGCTAAACTCCTTTACGCCAATGGTGAATATCGCGACCTCTTAAACCTCGTAAAGGAAAACTGGAAAACACTGCAAAAGAACCCTTCGAGGAAAATGATATACACCCTTGCCTTGGATTGCGCAGTAAAGGTTGGAGATACCGATATAGCAGAAAATCTTTTGAGACAGCTGGAAAAACTTGCTGTCAGTGATAATGAAATGGTATATCTGCTTACTACCAGAGCGGATTTACTTGCAAAAAAAGGAGATTACGAGCAAAGCGTCAAAGTACTTGAAGAGGCTGTCTTTCCTGAAAATTCGCTTCAGTACCGAATCGTAAAGTATGAAAAAGCGAGGATACTGACACAGAGAGGTCTTTATGAACAAGCCTTAACCGAGCTAAAAAGCATTGAAGAAACCTCTATTAGGGATTCAGTTTATTTCAAATCACTTTTCCTTAAAGGGAAAATCATGGAAACGCTGGACAGCTTAAACTTAGCTCTTTCTATATATCAGGACTTAAGAAACTTCCCTATACCTCAAAGCATTAGAGAAGAGGTTGAATTAAGATACCGCACCATACTGGAAGTTTCATCGGACTCTCTCGGTGAATCCGACGAAAGCAAACTTCGCAAAGCAGAATTGTTTCTCTACGATCTCAAAAATCCTGAAAAGGCTTTGAAAATATACGAGGAATTAACGGATAATGCGAAAAGTGAGGAGGTGAGGCTAAAGGCCCTCTATGCTCAAATGCTGGTTTACCTCTTCCATTTAAATGAGAGGGAAAAAGCCAAGGAAATTGCAGAAAGGATAGTCACAGAATTTCCTCTAAGTACACAGGCTTCTAAGATTTTGGAATTAAACCTGTTGAATGTTAAAAAAGAATAACTTATAATTTTTTACATTATGGCACTTTTTAAGTCGAAAGAATCCGTTATTCTTTCTTACGTGTGGGATAATCCGACAATAACGAAAAATCTTCCCTTTGAAGAACAGCGGTTTCTCCTCGTTAAGATTCGACCGCTGGAATTGCCTTCCCTTCCTAAGGTAAACCTCATCCTCGTGCTTGACAAAAGCGCTTCGATGGAAGGAGACCCATTAGAAAACCTAAAAAAGGCAGTGAGGGAAATACTTCAAATTTTGGATGATGAAGACCACATAAGTATCATACTATTTGATTCGGAAGCCAGGGTCTTGGTTTCAAATACCCCCGCTTCTCACAGGAAAGAAATCCGAACAAGGGTTGAAGATATCTTTCCCATTGGGGGAACCTGCATAGACGAAGGAATCGACTTAGGTATTCAGGAGGCTGAAAAGTTCAGGGCTTCAGATGTGCTAAGCTGGATGATCTTGCTTACCGATGGTAAAAACGAACATGGGGACAATAAGCGCTGTTTAGATCTTGCCCGAGAGGCAAGAAAAAAGGGAATAAACATTTCCACTATTGGTTTAGGAAGAAAATGGGATCCTAAGCTACTCGAAGAGATTGCAGACCTCTCCGGCGGAAAAATGTATTTCGTGGAAAACCCAGAAGATTTAAAGGAGAGGTTCGTGAAGGAATTTCAAAGTATCAAAAATGTAGCTTACCGCGATGTATCATTGAAGGTCAGGTTGGAAAAAAATGTTCGAATGTCTGAGGTTTCTCCAGTTTTTTTAGTAACTCCTCAAATCAAGAAAATTGAACCACTATGGGATGGAATTCAATGGATAATTGAAATTGGAAATATTGAAAGAGATAAAGAAAAATTGCTCCTTTTCCAGCTCTTTATTTCGGAGCCAGAATCAAGCTACATCAATAAAATTTTTGATTACGAAATAGAATACAAAACAACGCTGGGTGAAAGACAAACCACTCAAACACATAACGTTGTACTTGAAGTAACGGAAAGTTATGTATCACAATTTAACGAAGAAGTTAGAGAAACCCTGGAGAGATTGAGCCTTTACATCCAGCAAGAACTGGCAGAACAATATATAGATGAGGGAAAACCACTGGAAGCCTTAACGATATTTCAAACGATGGTACAAACCGCTGTGAAGTTTGAAAGTGAAACCTTGAAAAAATTGGTTGAAGAAAACATCAAAAAGATAAAGGCTGAGGGGTCCTTGCCTGATGAATATAGAATAATGACAAAGTACGAAACCAAGATGGTGGAAGAATGAAGTGCCCTGTATGCGGTTTTCAAAATAAAAGCGGTGTCAAATTCTGCGAAAGATGCTTTTCAGCTCTTGACATATTCAGCGTTAAACCAGAAGAAGAAGGCATTTTCTGTCCGAACGGCCACTGGAATCCTTCAGGAGTAAAATTCTGCATAGTGTGCGGAGCACCAATTCAAAAGGCCGAAATTTTGATGAGTCCGTATGTTTTTGTCGACAAGGAAACGGGAGACCTTGTTTCTATTCCTTTGGCAGAAAATAATATCACAATGGTTATCATAGGCAGAAAAAGCAATGAGTTCACTCCTGATGTTGACCTTTCCTCTTTTAGAAACTCTGTAACAGTATCAAGAAGACATGCTAAGTTAACCATAGAC
This sequence comes from bacterium, assembly GCA_030019025.1. Lineage (NCBI taxonomy): Bacteria > bacterium. The sequence goes on along the minus strand of JASEFR010000001.1, from coordinate 100,537 downwards.
AAAGAAAGTGGCGAAATAACTATTGAAGACCTCGGTAGCACCAATGGGACCTATATTAACGGAGAACGATTAGAACCTCAGAAACCTTATAAACTTCACCCAGGTGATGTAGTGAGTTTTAGCAAAAAACTGCATTTAGTCTTTGAGGTTAGGGAGCTATGAGGCTTTTGAAGTGTCCAAGATGCAATACTTTCAATGCGATGGAAGCGGAAAAGTGCGTCATATGCGGTTTTGAACTCAACTCAAAATTTTGCCCCAAATGCGGAACTAAGGTAGAATTAACCGCTGAAGTATGTCCTAACTGTGGGTTTAATCTCGTGCGTCTTTTTTTTACCCCCTTTCCTTTGAAAGAAATTGTAGATAAAAAATACAAGATTCTCTCGAAGGAAAGATTTGGAAGAATACTTCAGGAAGTGAATCCAAATCTAACTAAACTCCTTGTAGAATCACCAATTCAACGCTTTTATGCGTCTTCAGGCAACCTCGTTGACATAATCGAAGTTGAACCCAAAGAATACGTTCCAGTAATTGAAAAACCCCAGGAAATAAAAGAAATAAGACAAATTTGGGATGAAAACGGCGATAAAGGAAAAATCGATTTTTTAAGAAAATTGATTCAACTGGTAATTACCCACAATCTTTTTTATCCTGACAAAATAGAAGAGGTAATTTTTGATGAAAGAAGTAGGCCTATTTTCCCGGTCTCCGCAGAGAGGAAAAAAGGGTTTATAAGTTCTGATGAGTTTATATGCAAAATTATCTCGGAGCTTAAAGGAGCAAAAGATTCGCTGTGGGAAAAGAAAAAAAGTGAGATTATAAAAGAGAAATGCGATTTAGTATTGCTAAAAAAATGGTTCAAGGAATTAGAACAAAAATTTAGAGCACCAAAAATAAGATACGCAGGAATAAGCGATAAGGGACCTGCCAGAGCAAACAACGAAGATGCAATCCTTTTATTCCACACCAACTGGGAATCCCATATCAAAGAAACCTCCGAAACGTATCAGCGGTATCTTTTTGTTCTTTCAGATGGTCTCGGCGGACATGAAAAGGGAGAAATTGCCGCAGAGCTAATTATTGAAGGGATTAAAAAAGAGTTCATAAAAAACCTTATACCTAAGAAACAAATCCAGCTGGAAGACGTAATTGATTCCCTTCAAGTTGTAAACAATCGCGTTTACTCATTGAATCTTGACAAGGACAGTCAGACTGACAAAATGGGAGGAACTGTTTCTGGAGTAATTGTTGACAATGGAAGATTTATAGTCTTCAACGTAGGAGATTCACCTATTTTCATTTTTTCCGATAACATAATAACGGAAATCTCAACAAGAGATGTATCAAACACCAAAGCTAAAGCAATCACACAGGCAATAGGGGTCAAGGATTCAGAAAGTATTAAAATACACATCGATGAATTGAACACGCCTGAATCGAAGTTTAAAATTCTAATCTGCTCCGATGGCCTTACAGATGTTATAGAGCCTGAGGAGATCAAAAAAGTTATTGATGAGAAAGAGGATTTAGAGGAAGTTTGTGCAAAGCTTATTCGGGAAGCGTATAAGAGAAAGACAACGGACAACGTTAGTATAATATTGATTGAGGCTGAAAGGGAAACTGTAATAGGTAAGACACAATGAAAAGGTGTCCAAAGTGTGGTAAAGAAAATTTAGACAATGCAGTTTTCTGCGCCTTCTGTGGCCAAAAGTTTGAAGAGTTAACTTGTAAAATATGTGGGGCGAGCAACCCTCCTCAGGAACTATTCTGCGTGAAATGTGGAAATCCACTTACTGAAACCCCTACAATTCTCGAAAACCGATACAAATTAATCAAAAAAATTGGAGTTGGCGGCTTTGGGAAGACTTTTCTCGCGGAAGATCTGCAACTCTTCGGGAAAAAGGTAGTGATAAAAGAGTTCAGCATGAACGTTAGTAAATTCGAAGAATTTGCCAAATACACCCAAAAGGAAGGAATGGTCCTTGCAAAGCTTAACCACCCACAAATTCCAAAAATCCACGGTTTTTCGGAAGATAAGAAAAGAGCAAAGATTTATCTCATTCAGGATTTTGTCGAAGGGAAAAATCTAAGGCAAATCCTTGCAGAGAGAAAAAAACTAGAAGAAGATGAAGCAGTAATTGTTTTAAAAGACGTTCTCGACATTCTTCACTATCTTCACTCCTTTAATCCACCGCTGGTTCATAGAGATATAAAGCCAGAAAACATAATAGTAGACCCTAATGGAAAGGCCTTCCTTGTGGACTATGGAGCAGTCATTGAATATCAGGCAGATCAGAAAGATAGGGAGATAATAT
>JASEFR010000001.1:67575-98215 GCA_030019025.1 bacterium | reverse complement strand
ATATATACAAAGGGCTACGCAGCTCCACAACAAAAGCAAGGATATTCAAGCCCATCAACAGATCTTTATTCCTTAGGAATCGTAGCCATTGAAATACTGACAGGCTTAACCCCTGAAAAATTTAAGGACGAGGAAACGGGCATAGTAGATTATTCAGTGATTAAAGATTTGAGTGTGGAGCTTAGGGACTTCCTCACGCGAATGACGAAACCATCGCCCACTGATAGATTCAAAAACGCGGCAGAGGCCAAAAGTGCCCTCGAAGTAATTGAAAAAATAAGAACTTTGAGAGATATAAAGATTAACCAATACAAGGGGAAAATTGGAGAAAAGGAACGAAAAGAAATCATAGATATGGCTCACAAACTGGGAATACCTTCAGACATCATCAACAAGGTAATAGACGAAGAAAAGCACAAGGCTACATCAAGACCTACGTCTCCAGCAAGTGTAGCGGCGACTTCTCCTTTTGTTACCAGACTTTCAATGGCCTCACAAACGGGAACCGTAACAACCATCAAAATGCTCGGAAAGGTCCAGGCTCACCAAGGTGCGGCAATTAAAGTGATTTTCTCACCCAAAGGCGATATGATGATAACAGCAGGACTGGACGGAATTGTTAAGGTCTTCGGAACAACTGAATGGGAAAGGAAAATATCGCTGAAAGCTACAACAGAAGAAGATGCCATAACCGATATAAAGGTATCTCCGAATTCTCAATTCCTTGTAGTATCGGCCAAAAGCGGGTCTGTAAAATTTTACGAAACTGTTGGCTGGGCACGTGTAAGTACGGTAAAGATGCAGAATGACGAAATCTCGGAAGTGGCTTTCTCTCATGACTCAAGATTTCTCTTCGCAGGTGGTTACGAGAACATAATCTCCATATTTGACCTCATTAAAATTGAAAAATTAGGAGCCTTGACAGGTCATAGTACATGGATAAGCTGCCTCGAACATTCACCCAAAGCGCCCATACTGGTTTCCGGCTCGTGGGACGGTACTGTAATAATATGGGACACTTCAAATTTAAAGCAAAAATTGGCAGTAAAAGAACACCTTGGGCAGGTAAAAAAGATAAAATTTGCCAACTCGGGTAGGTTTTTTGTAACGGTTGGTAACGACGGAAGAGTTAGCATATGGGATTCAAACACCTTAAACGCCATTAAAAAATATCAAATATCAGAAGATTCGAGAAATATTGTGGATATGGCCATAACCCCAGACGAAAAACACCTTCTTATCGCCCTGGAGAGTAGACTCTTTGTGCTTGAACTCGAATCCCTTGAAAAGAAAACTGAGATTGATCTCCAATCAAGAAGATGCACAAGTATAAGTATCTTTCCCCAGAAAAACTATTTTGCAACCAGTGACGTAGACGGTATGATCAAACTTTGGAAACTGGCAGGATTATCATAGGTCAATATTAAATATCACTCTTTCTCTTCTCATACGCTCAGCATGAATAATGTGAATTATATTCATTGCAGCTTCTGTAACTGAGCCACTTACGACCCAGTATTCATAACGTTCAGCCCATCGGAGTTCTATCTTAGCCCTTTCAAGCCTTTCAGCAAGTTCTTCTTCGCTCTCTGTTTTCCTCAAACTCAACCTTCTCTTAAGCTCGTCGAAAGAAGGTGGCAAAAGGAAAATGGAGACCAAATCCTTACCAAAAATTTTTTCCAAAGAGTTTCTTCCTTGTATATCCAGATCCATTATTACGTCTTTACCTGCCTTTAAAGCCTCCATTACCGGTCCCCTCGGAGTCCCGTAGTACTCGCCTCCGAAAACCTTTGCCCACTCTAAAAGTTCCCCCTTTTCTATCATCCTTTCAAATTCCTCCTTCGATATGAACTTGTAATCAACCCCATCTATCTCATTGGGACGAGGGGACCTTGTTGTCACCGAAACAGAGTAAAAAAGATTGGGTTCCAGCTTCTTCACTTCACTCAGGACTGTGGTCTTTCCAGTGCCCGAAGGAGCGGAAATAACAACTACAAAGGGTTTATGATTCATTCTACTGTCACACTTTTTGCAAGATTCCTTGGTCTATCAACATCACACCCTCTTCCAACTGCAACGTGATAAGCAAAAAGCTGAAGAGGAATTATTGACACAATCGGCGTAAATAATTCATTAACACGTGGAACTTCAAAAGAATAATCACTTAACGCTTTCATTCTTTCATCGCCTTCAGTAATGACGGAAAGAATGACACCACCCCTTGCTTTTACTTCCTCCAGATTATTTATCGATTTTTCATAAACCGACGTATACGGATTAATAAAAACCACCGGCAAATCCTTATCCACAAGGGCAAGAGGACCGTGTTTCATCTCACCAGCCGCATATCCTATCGCATGGATGTAGGAAATTTCCTTAAGCTTTAATGCACCCTCCAACGCCGTCGGATAGTTTATTCCACGACCCAAGAACATAAAATACCTGGCGTCAAGAAACATATTAGCCACTTCCTTGATTTTTGAGTCCCTATCGAGTACTTTCTTAATCATTAAAGGAATCTGATAAAGTTCTTTCCTCAGCGTTTGAAATTCGTCTTCGGAAACATACCCGCGCAGGAGTCCAACTTCAAGACTGAGTAAGGTAAGAATCAATATCTGTGCTGTATAAGCCTTGGTTGAAGCCACGCCGATCTCGGGTCCTGCATTGATGTATAACACATAATCCGACTCTCTGGCAATAGAACTATCCTTCACATTAACGATCGATAACACTTCAAGACCATTTTCTTTTACCATCTTGACACCTGCAAGGGTGTCTGCAGTTTCACCGGACTGACTGATAGCAACCACAAGGGTGTTCGAATTCAGAACAGGTTCTCTATAACGAAATTCTGATGAGAAATCAACATCCGTCTGTATTTTTGCAAGCTTTTCCAGTACATATTTACCAACGAGCCCGGCATGTAGCGATGTTCCAGATGCCTGAATAAGGATTCTATCTTTATTTAACAGCAACCTCCTAAGGTTGAAATCCTTTAAAAGAGTAACTTCGTTTCCTCGTATATAATATTCCAGATTTCTGGTAATCACTTCGGGCTGTTCAAAAATCTCTTTCAACATGAAATGGGGAAACTGCCCTTTTTCTGCCATATCGATAGTCCACTCAACCTTAGAAACTTCTTTCTTTTTCTCGTTTCCCTCAAAATCCATCACTTTCCAACTATCCTGTGTCAATACAGCTATCTCACCGTCAGCGAGAGGTACAACTTCCTTGGTATGTGCCAAGAGTGGTGTAACATCAGAAGCCAAAAACATTTCCCCCTTCCCAATTCCAACTATGAGTGGACTATTCATTTTAACGCCTATGATCTTATCAGGCTCAATAGAAGAGATGATGACGAAGGCAAATGAACCCTTAAGTCTATTAACGGTTTTTATAACAGCGTCAACCAGAGAACCTTCATAATACTCTTCTATGAGGTGGGGGATTACTTCACTGTCTGTTTCGGAGATAAACTTATGCCCGTGAGATTCCAGTTCTTTTTTTAGTTCTTCAAAATTTTCGATAATTCCATTATGGGCAACGGCGATTTGAGACTTGCAATCCACGTGGGGATGGGCATTTATGTCATTGACTTTTCCATGAGTTGCCCACCTCGTGTGTCCTATTCCAACTTTTCCATTGAAAGCTAATCCGTTTACAAGATTATAAAGGTCACCAATTCGGCCAGCACGTTTTCTGACAAAAAGCCTACCATTGTGAATAACAGCAATACCTGCTGAATCGTAGCCCCGATATTCCAGCTTCTCAAGGCCAACGAGAATCACAGAATCAAGATCCTTATTACCAATATAACCAATAATACCACACATTTTAATAAAGTGCCGGAGGAGGGACTCGAACCCTCACGGCCTTGCGGGCCACCGACTTTTGAGGCCGGCGCGTCTTCCGATTCCACCACTCCGGCGTGTCGTTAATTATAAAACTTCAGCCATTTACATTCAAGCAAGGAAATATAACTTGGCATTTCATACCCTTTAGTTTATACTAAGTCACGCACGGAGAGGTGCCCGAGCTGGCCGAAGGGGCACGATTGGAAATCGTGCGTACCCCTAAAAGGGGTACCGTGGGTTCGAATCCCACCCTCTCCGCTTTTGCTTAATTTGAATTTACGTCCCTTCAACAGTATAATATTTCAAATGGAGGAGAAGTAGATGCGTACTTTTTTGCCAAAGATTGAGCAAATTGAGAGAAAATGGTTCCTAATAGACGCTTCGGGTATTGAATTGGGGCGTCTTGCTTCAAGAATAGCCTTGCTTCTTCAGGGAAAGCGAAAAAGAATATATACACCTCACATCGATACCGGTGACTTCGTAGTGGTAATCAATGCTGAAAAAGTTGTTTTGACGGGAAAGAAACTGGATCAGAAGATCTACTATCACCACTCAAATTATCCCGGGGGGTTGAAAGCAAGAACAGCAAGACAAATTCTCGAAACCCATCCAGAAAGGCTAATTGAGCTTGCAGTTAGAAGAATGCTCCCGAAAAATAAACTTGGTCGGAGAATGTTTTTGAGACTTAAAGTTTATAAAGGGTCTGAGCATCCTCACAAAGCCCAGAACCCTCAACCAATTGACATATTGAAAATAAACTAAGGAGGTTAAAACTTGGAAGGCGCCAAAGTAATTTTTGCTTGGGGATCCAGGAAAAGAGCAGTGGCAAGACTTCGTCTAAAAGAAAATGGTAAAGGAAGAATCTACGTAAATGGACTTAGGCCTCTTGAGTACTTCGAGAGAGAGGATCTGGTAATACACGCACTTGAACCACTCAAAGTGGCCGGATTAGAAGGAAAATTCGACGTTGTTTGCAAGGTTGAAGGCGGCGGCAAGTCAGGTCAAGCCGGTGCAATGAGGCTTGCCTTGGCAAGAGCATTGAAAACGTTTGATGAAAATCTAACCGAAGTACTTAAGAAGTTTAGAATGTTATCAAGAGACCCAAGAGAAAAGGAGAGGATGAAATATGGAAAGAGCAAGAGAAGAAAATCTCCACAATACTCCAAGCGATAATAACATAGCGTTTCCTATTACTTTGAAAGACCTCCTCGAAGCTGGTGTACAGTTCGGGCACAAAAGAAGACGCTGGAACCCAAGGATGAAGCCATTTATCTTTACAGAGAGGGATGGTCACCACATAATTGACATTAGGAAAACTTATGAAAAGCTTCAGGAAGCATACAACTTTTTAAAGCGCTTATCTTCACGTGGCGGAACTGTGCTTTTCGTTTGCACCAAAAAGCAGGGCAAAGATATCGTTGCAGAAGAAGCGAAGAGGTGCGGTGCCTTCTACATGACAGAAAGGTGGCCCGGTGGAACCCTTACCAATTTCGAAACCATAAGAAGCAGAATCAATCGGATGAAAGAACTCATGCAAATGAAAGAAACGGGGGAACTGGAACAGTACCCCAAGAAAGAGCAACTTCTCATGCTAAAGGAACTGGAAAAGTTACAAAAGGTCTTCACCGGAATTATGGACATGGAGACTCTACCTGACGCAGTATATATTGTTGACCTTGTGAAAGAGGATATAGCTTTCAAAGAAGCTAAACGTCTCGAGATACCCGTGGTAGCAATTGTGGATACCAACGCAGATCCAAGCCAGGTTGACTACCCTATTCCGGGTAACGATGACGCCATAAGGTCAATTACTCTCATAACCAGGACTCTTGCCAATGCCATTCTTGAGGGCAAGCAAGGTGAAGAACTGACAAGGGTCGAGAAGAAAGAAGAGTAAGGAGGTTTGAAATTATGTCAATTCCAGCAAACTTGATTAAAGAGCTAAGGGAAAGGACGGGTGCTGGTATTTTAGATTGTAAAAAAGCCCTTGAAAAGACAAACGGGGATATTGAAAAAGCGGTGGAAGAGCTTAGAAAAATGGGGCTTGCGAAGGCCGACAAGAAGCTTGACAGAGAAACAAAAGAAGGTCTCATTGAAGCCTACATCCATCCAGGTGCAAGGCTTGGCGTTCTCGTAGAGGTTAATTGCGAAACGGACTTCGTCGCTAACACCGACGAATTCAAGAAAATGGCCCATAATATAGCCTTACAAATTGCTGCCATGGCGCCCAAATACGTAAAAAGGGAAGATGTACCACAGGAAGTTATAGAAAAAGAAAAAGAAATCTTAATGGAACAGCTCAAAAGGGAGGGTAAACCCGAAAACGTAATTCAGAAAATCGTTGAAGGGAAAATGGAAAAGTTTTACCAGGAAAACGTGTTATACGAACAGCAATTCTTTATGCAGCCCGAAATTACTGTTGAAGAGTACATAAAACAACATATAGCAAAATTCTCAGAAAATATCAGAGTTAAGAGGTTTGCGAGGTTTAAAATAGGTGAAGAGTAAGTATCGCCGAGTCCTTCTTAAACTCTCAGGCGAACTTTTTGGTAACGAAAAAGAAAATTTAGATATCAATTTTCTCAATAGAATTTCAAGAGAAATTGCTTACTGTTCTAAGGAGCTGGGCACTCAAATTGCTATCGTAGTGGGTGGTGGCAATATCGTGCGCGGTAAAACTATAGAAAAACTTGGTTTTGATAGAGTGTCCGCTGACTATATGGGGATGCTTGCCACCGCTATCAACAGCATGGCTCTTCAAAATGCACTGGAAAAGGAAGGCGTTGAAACGAGGATAGTAACTGCTATTGAAATTAGAGCAATAGGAGAACCCTTTATAAGAAGAAAAGTTCTCAAACACTTAGAAAATAACAGAGTTGTGATCTTCGCCTGTGGGACTGGAAATCCTCTCTTTACCACTGACACTGCGGCAGCCCTCAGAGCTGGTGAGATCAAAGCCGAAATACTCTTGAAAGGAACAAAGGTAGATGGAGTATACGATAAAGACCCTAAATTACACAGCGATGCAAAGAAATTCGAATACCTTGACCTAAAAACAATGCTTAAATTAGAACTTGCAGTTATGGACCAGACTGCAATTGCCCTTTGTCGCGAAAATAAGATGCCTATATTGGTTTTCGATGTTACGCAAGAAGGGAATCTGACAAAGGCACTAATCGGAGAGAAAATAGGTACCTTCGTAGAAGTTTAATCTTTCCAGAGGAGGAAGTGAATATGCTGGATAAAATTTATAAAGAAGTTGAATCCAGAATGAAAAAAACCTTGGAAAATTTTGAAAGGGAAATGGCAAGATTGAGAACTGGGCGTGCTACTCCATACCTCCTTGATGGAATAAAAGTAGATTATTATGGATCCCAGGTTCCTATAAATCAGGTTGCAACTATACAAATACCCGATGCTTCAATGATTATCGTTCAGCCATGGGACAAGTCCGTAATAGGTGAAATTGAGCGAGCAATTAAAAAGGCTGGACTGGGCCTTAACCCTCAAAGTGATGGCAATGTTTTAAGGATACCAATTCCCCCACTCTCAGAAGAAAGGCGCCAAGAACTTGTTAAACTGGTGAGAAAATATGCAGAAGATGCCCGCGTAGCTATAAGAAACATAAGAAGAGATGGCATAGAACAGGCAAAGAAAATGGAAAAGAACAAGGAGATTAGTGAGGACGATTCTAAAAAAGCCGAAAAGCGCCTTCAGGAACTTCACGATAAATACATCGAAGAAATTAACAAATTAGTAAAAAATAAGGAGAAAGAAATTCTTGAAGAGTAACCTGCCTCAGCATGTTGCCATCATCATGGATGGCAATGGCCGCTGGGCAAGGGAACGTGGACTTCCACGCTACTTAGGGCACAAAACAGGTGCCGAATCTACGAGAGAAATTATAAAAATCTCTCAACAACTTGGAATCAAATATTTAACACTTTACACCTTCTCCATAGAAAATTGGCGAAGACCCAAGCAAGAAGTTGACTTTTTGATGATGCTATTAAAGAAACTAATAAGAGAAGAAGTGGACAGCCTCTATAAAAACAACGTGAGACTGGACTTCATAGGGAAAATTGATTATTTCCCAGAAACTCTGATTTATGAGCTAAAGAGAGCAAAGGAAAAAACAGCGAATTGTACAGGTTTGCAAGTGATCTTAGCACTCTCGTATGGGGGGAGGGTTGAGATTTTAGATGCGGTAAAAAGAATTATCAAAGAAGGCATCAATCCCGACAACATTACAGAAGAAGTTTTCAAAAAATACACCTATTTGCCTAATATACCTGAACCAGATTTATTAATAAGAACGGGGGGAGAGGTTCGCATCTCAAATTTTCTTTTGTGGCACATTGCCTATACGGAACTCTACTTCACAACTACCTTATGGCCCGATTTTAGAAAAGAAGAATACATAAAAATCATAGAGGATTTCAGTAAACGGGAAAGGAGATTCGGTGGTGTCATTGAAGGCTGAACTCAAAGTAAGAACTATTACTGCCCTCCTCTTAATTCCAGTAGTTTTGCTTTTAATATATCTTGGGAAATTTTACTTTGTCCTACTTGTGATGATTGCTTTCGGACTTGCGCTGTGGGAATTTCTAAATCTTTATTTGGTTAAAAAAAATCTTGCAATATACACTATATCCCTTCTCATCATTGCTATTTCTGGTTTTTACTCAGGCTATCCTTTGATTATCCTAATTACAATTTTGCTCCTTTACCTTCCCATTCCCATTTTATGGAGCAGGGATTACAAAATTAAAGAATTTGCCTTAACGGTTTTTATTTTTCTTTACACAATCATAGGAGCTGTTTCAGCGCTTATAATACGGGAAAAACTTGGAATACAGGGAATGCTTTTTTTTCTTTTTGTAATATGGATCTTCGACAGTATGGCATACATTGCCGGGTACTTCTTTGGTAGACACAAACTGGCTGAAAAGGTTAGCCCTAAGAAGACGATAGAAGGATACATTTACGGAGTCCTCTTTACAATTCCCTTCGGCTTCTTACTTCATTATTTGAAAATTACACCTTCTAATAATATATACTTCAACATCGGCCTTACTATTATAATCTCTATTCTATCCCAAGTTGGCGACCTCGTAGAATCAGCCTTTAAAAGGGAAGTCGGGGTTAAAGATTCTTCAAACCTCTTTCCGGGGCATGGCGGGATGCTTGACCGCATAGACAGTATTATTTTTACAGCACCTTATTTTGCTTTGACAACATGGATTTTGGGAATATGGAGATAAAAGAGTTCCAAAAGATCATAAAAGAAACCTATTTTAAGAAAGATTTAAAACGGGGTCGAGCGGAGACCTTTCGCTGGTTCATTGAAGAAGTGGGAGAACTGGCAAAGGCAATGAAACATGAGTCAAAAGAGGAGCTCGTGGAGGAATTTTCCGACGTGTGTGCTTGGCTTTTCTCCTTAGCTAACCTGTACGACATTGATATGGAATCCGTTATTTTAAAATACGAAAAAGGTTGTCCAAAGTGTAAGAGTTCACCGTGTCAATGTAAGGAATGAAAGCGCTATATGTCAGAGAAAAAGGCAATTTCCTATGTTATCCTTTCTTCGCTTATCTGGAGCACCTCCTTCCCTGCGGTAAAACTGGGGCTTAGTTACTTTCCCCCCTTTCTTTTCATCTTCTTCCGTTTTCTTCTCGGCACGCTTTTTTACATCCCTTTGTTCTTCGCGTTAGAAAAAAATTTTGATACCAGTATTTTCAAAGAGAAATCTATCTACCTTCTTGGCCTATTAACTTTTCTTTCCTACATCTTTCAGTATTTAGGCCAGCAATACACTCTGGCATCTCGCACTGCTCTTATAATAAACCTTTTCGTAATCTGGGTTCCCATCCTTGCGGTTATTTTCTTAAAAGAAAAACCACCAAGAAGATTTTTTTTAACCTTTGGTTTTCTCCTGCCTGGGATGTTTTTGCTCACTACAGGCAAAAACATAAAAGAATTTTTTCACTCGCAGATAATGCTCGGGGATGTTATCGTACTTCTCGCATCCTTTTGCTGGGCTTTCTACGTTGTTGTTTCTAAAAACCTTCTAAAAAAATACAATTCCCACGAAGTTAATATGGTTACCTTTGGAATCACTGCTTTGCTTTCCTTTCCTTTATCTTTTTTACTGGATAAACCAGACATAATTTTAAATTGGAAAAGTTTACTGATTGTAGTTCATCTTGCTTTGAACTGTACTGTTCTTGCTTACTATTTATACGTAACAGGTTTGAAGTATGCAGGCGCTATAAAATCCACTTTTTTCGTATCCCTTGAAGTACTCTTCAGTTTTATTGTTGCCGTAGTATTCCTCGGAGAGAAATGGGCACCCCTTGAACTGGTCGGGGGTACGATGATGCTTATAGCCGTTGCTCTCGCAGTTTGAAAGTGGGCAGAGGAGGATTCGAACCTCCGACCTCTGGTATGTGAGACCAGCGTTCTAACCAGACTGAACTATCTGCCCATGTGTTTATATATTATATTCCAGAGGGCCCGAATTTTAAACTCATATTTGGAAACATACTTCGCTCCTGTCGCTTTATAATTAAAAATATGAAAATCCTTTGGCTTGATGACGAAATCGACCTCTTAAAACCTCACATAATGTTTCTTGAGGATCAAGGAATGAAAGTTATAGGAGTTGACCACCCCCTCAAGGCACTGGAAATAGCAAAGTCTGAAGATTTTGACGTAATTCTTATAGATTACAAGATGCCCCAGATTTCTGGCATAGAATTTGCAAGGGAAATTAAAAAACTGCATCCCAATGTGCCCTTAGTACTTATAACAATGGTGCAGGATAAGGAGGTCATGGACGAAGCCTACTCCATCGACGTCTTCGATTACCTCATTAAGCCAGTCCAACCGTCACAGATTTTAGCAGTAATAAGAAAACTCGAAAGGGATAAAATTAAAAACCGAGCAGAAACACGCAGAATCTTAAACTATTACAACGCAATAAACTCCCTTGGAAACGAATGGGATGATTGGCTGGAAAAAGGGCGTCTTCTGTTCCATTGGATGGTAGAAAGCCCCGAAGATGAACTTTTGAAAGAGGAGCTAAAAACCAAAAATCAGGACTTCGCTACGTGGGTTATGAGAAATTACCCGGAACTCCTTCTTAAAGGTGATGTTCCCTTTATTTTCAAGGTTTTTAAGGATTTCGTTTTCCCTGAGCTCAAAAAAGGTGAGAGAACAACTGTGATAGTCTTTGATAACTTCAGGTTTGATCAGGCCCTGGAATTGTCAAAATCTATCCCTCCGACCTATAACGTGGAGATAAAACCCATTTTTTCGGTTTTGCCCACTGCAACACAATTTGCCAGAAATTCTCTCTTCTCTGGGCATACCCCCTACGACACGGAGAGAAGGAACCCGGGTTGGACGAGAAACAATCTGCATGAAAAGGAACTTTTAGAACAGAACCTCATCGAAAATGGGTTTAAAAACTTTCCGCACATGATTAAAAAAATAAACTCCTTGGACGCCTTCAAGCAGGAGTCTTTCAATGCTGGTTTGCCATTGGAAGTTTACGTGATCAACTTTTTTGATATGATCTTTCACCTCAGGGAGGCAGAATCCCCTCTTAGAGGACTTATAGAAAATGCAGAGGATTACGTAAGATTATGCAAATTTATTCTCGAAAGTTCTAACTTCTTAGAAAAACTACACATGCCTAAGGTTATCATCACCACCGACCACGGGTGGGTAAGAGGCGAAAAACCGGTAATAATACAGGGCGGTATGGAAGCAACGGAAGGACTACGTTTTAAATTTGGTGATTCTCTAAGAGCGATTGAAGGTAAACCAATAGAAATAATGGACCTTAAAAAATTCGGAATACCTCTCTTTGCAAGAATGCTCTTTATTGCAAAGGGGTACGACTTCTTTGTTTACAAAAGTGACCCGGGTAAATATAAGAAGAAATACATGGGGGGACTTTTCCACGGTGGCGTAAGCATTGAGGAAATGATAATACCTATTATAAAACTCAGAAAAAGGCTATCTTAATACACCGATTAACTCTTTCTTAGAAAAGAGCTTGCCCTGTAATGTTCGTCCATTGACCACTAAGATATACATTCCCTCTTCAAGCTGAGTTCCATTTGCATAACCAGTAACGGTAAAGTCCATTTCCCCATCCATCAGCAGTTTTTCGCTAAAAAAAGTCTGAACCTTTCTTCCATCCAATCGGTAAAGTTCACCAGTTGCATAAACTGGAAATTCAGGAAACTCAACTCTTACAGCAATAGCAGGAACTCCTCTTGAGGGAGCCAGAGCTTTAGAAGAAAGCGAAAGAAGGGCCCCTGTTCGTGGTGGTAAAATCTGAATGGAATTCTTCCTCCCCATAGTGTTTCCATCCTTAGAGGAGGCCCAGCTATACGGAGAATTTGAAGGCAAAAAAGGTGACAGTCTTTCAAGAGAAACGTTGAAGGAACCTCCCCATCTCATCGAATATGCCACCATATCTACAACCTGACCATAGGCATCGTAAAGAAAAATGGTATCTCCGGTGTTGTTAAGCGTTGGAAAATTTTTGAGAACCGCGCTATTTGAAACTTGAACTTCTGTTGAAGAAAAGACGTAATATGAATCCGGTTCAAGGACAATATCAGGTGCTGGTTCCGACCTTTTTACAGGATCTCCTACAAAAAAACCTTTGAGAGAAAGAGGACCATTTGAGGCATTATAAATTTCAACCCATTCCACATCTCCATTGTACATAATTTCATTTATTACCAGAGGTGGTTTCCCAGAAAAGATCGGCAAAAAAGTCGAATCCACAAACAAGTCCTGGACCCCAACCCAAATTTTAAAGGGGTAAGAGCCAGGAGGAATCAAAAGAGGTCCAATTTCAATTAAAACAGCAGAATCAGGATAGAGAAAAACGCTCCTCTCCTCTTCCGAAGGTGGTATAGCTCCTGTTATTTCATATCTCAATTTTAAAAAACCTAAAAACTCAGTCCCTATATTTAGCACCTTCAAAACAAAAGAAAGTTCACACTCTTCTAACCTTTCCAGCTTCAGTTCTTCAATTCTGATATTAAAAGGCTTAGAAACAGAATTTTCCCTACCACAGGTATTACCGCTTTCATCCTCACAATATTTCCAGTTTTCTCCATTATCTGGCCCCCAGTAATATTTTCTCTCAAAAGCAACACCGTCTCTCGTTCTAAGAGGAAATCCACTGCCGAGACCAAAGGAGGATAGAATATTCCCATTCCCGTCGATTATACAAATTGTATCATTTGAGGATAGCCCATTCCCCAGATCGGTATCTTTCGTCGTCATCACCGAAACTTCACCAGTAAGGGTATAAGGCAGATAATTTTCTCCTTCGAGTATGTATTCCCTGTCAAAGATAACCCCGTAAGATTTTGGTGGAATTTTGGTAGTAGCCTTCACTCTGGGGCAAAATTGAAGGATTTCAGTAAAAGGAACGATACTGTCTGCCTCGGCATTATCCTTGATTTTTAAAAAAGCCATGTCCACTGTATCATCATCGGGATTGTAAACCTCTACAAACTCGTTGCGGTCACCAGGGGATAATGAACCCGTTTCTGACCCTGCAGGATCGACCATCACTTCAGTAATTATCGGGTACAATAATACTAATAATATCGGAAAATTCATAGCGACAAAACAAAGGTCACAGGCCCGTAATTCACCAGTTTTACTTCCATCTTCGCCTGAAAAACTCCCTTAGAGACTCTAACCCCTTCGTTTTCAATAGCCCTGCAAAACCTTTCAAAAAACTCCCGCGCTTTTTCAGGCTCCATACACTCATCAAAGGAAGGTCGCCTACCTTTCTCTACGCTACCTTCCAACGTGAAATTAGGCACAGCAAGGATTTCCAGATTCAAATCTTTAACAGAAAGATTCATCTTACCCTTTTCATCTTCAAATATCCTGAGCTCTGAAACCTTTCTTGCCGATTTTAAAACCTTATCTTCCGTATCCCCTCTACCAAATCCCACAAGCAACAAAAGCCCCCAACCTATCTTAGAAACACAAACACCTTCAACGCAGACTTCAGCCTCTCTAACCCTTTGAATGACGATTTTCATCTTAACCTCCTGAATTTATTTTAATATAAGAATCTTGGCGTTAAAAAAGTGTGCATTGATGTGAAAAAATTTTCTAATCTTCGGCTTTGATTTAAAATAACTTTATGTTAACTCTTATCCTAATTTGCCAAATTCTAACTCCGGAACAAGTTGGCACTTACATCTCCCATATGACAAAGGCTTCGCGCATGCGCAATATGGACTCTCTTCAATTTTACTACAAAGAGTTGAGAAAAATCGCTACCCCGCCTGAGGAAAATTTCCTTAAAGCCTTCACCAGTGGACTTGCCATTTTTCTTATGATAACCTCAGACAGCCTTTATGCAAAGGAACATTACATTGACAGTGCCATGTACTTTCTGGAAGAATGCACCAAATTCAACACCGATTTCTCCGATGCTTGGGCAGTACTCGGTGCCATCTACGGAATGAAAGCTATAAAAAACCTAACACGCCTTGCCTACTGGGGTAAAAAATCAAACGAGGCATTCCGAAAGGCAAAATTACTTGACCCTCAAAATCCAAGAGCTTATTATCTTGAGGGTATTTCTTTGTTTTTCAGGCCAAAAGCCTTAGGGGGTGGGGTTGACAAGGCCCAGAAAAACTTTAAAAAGGCCTTGGAATTTTATCTTAAAGAGAAAAATCCTCTTTCCTGGGGATACCTTGAATGCAAGGCCTTTCTTGGGTTCTCCTACGAAAAGGCAAACATGAAAGAAGAAGCTTTGAAAATATATGATGAGATACTAAGGGTGGATTCTAACTACGAGTGGGTAAAAAGGGCAAGAAAAAATTTGACAAATTAGACGCCCGGTTTATAATTTTTTATAAAATGGAGGTGTGTTATGAGTTTCAAAAATTGTACAGTCTTAGTCTTGTTAGGAATGCTCTTCGCAGGTGAAGACGCAACACTGGATAAGATAATCACTACCCAATATCAGAAATACAACAAGATAAAAGATATAGCAATGACTATGATTGCCCCTGAAATAGGCGAAATAAAGGTTATGAGAAAAGGGGTAAAATCAAGAACGGAGATGGAAATGCCAATAAAAGGAGATAAAAAAATCCCTGCAATCATTGTTTTCGACAGCCTCGAGTACTGGATGATTTCACCCGTTATAGGTAAAAGAAAAATCTCCTCGAGTGAAGCAAAGATTTATGGTGAAGAAGAAAGGTGGTGGGAAGAAGCCAAACAACCTAATATTGTCGGTGATGAAAATCTCAATGGCAGGGACTGTTTCGTCATTGAGTACAAGGATGAGAATGGGAATAAAACCTACAGACTGTGGGTTGAAAAGAAGGAATATTTACTGTTAAAAAGCGAGACTACTGAAAAGAAAAACAAATTTACGAATATTTACTCAGATTTCAGAGAAGTTTATGATGATTTAAAAATGCCTTTCAAAATTGAGACTTACAAAAATGGAAAGCTTGTAAGCACAATAACCTTTAAAGAAATAAAGGTCAATCAGAATCTCTCCGACGACCTTTTCAACATTGACAAAATTGAGGTCAGACAACTCACCCCGCAAGAACTAATGGAACTTATGGAATAACGAAAAATCTAAATCTCTTCAAAATTGGAAACAGAATAATCGATTTCTGCAAGTTTCTGAATTACGCGATCGCTGTTGCTGGTCTCAATGATAAGCTGTTTTTTCTCTATATCGACTTCAAAATTCTTCTCACCAATCTCGTGAAGGGCTTTGGTGATCCTCATCCTGCAATGATTACAATGAATATCTGGGATAAACATTCTATACTTGGCCATAAATCCCCCCTTATTTAAGTCTCAAAGAATTCAAAATTACTGAAATTGAACTTAAGGCCATTGCTCCCTCTGCGATAATCGGGTGTAACAAACCCATCATTGCAAAGGGAATGGCAATGCCGTTGTACAAAAAAGCCCAAATCAAATTTTCTTTAATTTTTTTCAAAATTTGCCCAGAAAGTCTAAGAAGGTCAACAATGACCGAAAGTCCGCCTTTTAATATAACAGCATCAGAATTTTCAATCGCAAGATCTGAACCATGCGAAACTGTCACGGCAATATCCGCAGCCTTTAACGCGGGCGCATCATTTATTCCATCCCCTACCATCAAAACCTTCCCGCCACTAGATTGGAACTCTCTCAGAATATTTACCTTATCCTCTGGCTTTACCTCATAATAGATTTCGTCAATTCCAAGTCTTTCAGCAACATACTTCGCAGATTTCTCATTATCCCCGGTAAGTAGAACCGGTTTGATTCCAATTTCCTTAAGTTTCTTCACAGCAGCAAAACTCTCTTCTCTTATTTTATCTTTGAGTACAAAAAAGCCTATTTTGATTCCATTTTTTCTCACTTCAACAACAGTACCACCTTTCTCCAAATAATCAAGATAGTCGTTAACATTATCTGGCTTTCCAATGAAATATTCATCAGATTGAGACCTCGCTATAATCCCCACCCCATGGACTTCCTCTATTTCGTAACCCTCATAGGTCACCTCTTCCAGAGCTAATTTTGAAATAGCACCTGCAAGAGGATGATTTGAGAAACGCTCAAAGTAAGTAACTTTCTTTAAATCCTCTTCAGGCAAGTTTTGAAATACCACTTCAGGCTTACCTTCTGTTAAAGTGCCTGTCTTATCAAAAAGGGCATACCTCACATCCAAAAAAGTTTGAATTATTTCCGCATTTCTTATCAAAACGCCTTTCTTTGAAGCCAACACTGTACCCCTTACCAGTGCCATCGGGATAGCAAGCCCAAGGGAACAAGGACAAGCAATAACTATAACGGAGACGAATACAAAAATAGAAAAGCTAAGTCGGTTTACCGAAATTTTAACCCATGGTAATTTACCCCAAAAATTTGCAAGAATAGGCATCAAGTTATCAAAAGAGAAGTACCAGAAGATGAAACTTAGAAGCGCAAGAAACACTATGGTCGGCACAAAATAATTTGTTACTCGATCTGCTATTTTTTGAATAGGAACTCTTGAACCTTGAACCTCGGTCAAGATTTTTACAATTTCCGATATATAAGATTCGTCAGGTCTTTTTTCAACTTTAATTTTAATAAGTCCCGTTAAATTAAGAGTACCTCCGAGTACCTTGGAACCCTTTTCCTTTTCCACAGGAATTGCTTCCCCGCTGATCATCGATTCATCAACACTTGTCCTACCTTCTTCTATGACTCCATCTGCGGGAATCCTTTCGCCAGGTCTGACAATTACCAACATACCTTCTCTCAGATGGTCAGCAGGGATTAACACTTCTTCCCCATCAAGTATAACCCTTGCCTCCTTAGGTTTTAAATTTATAAGGGACTTTATTTCTCTGAAGGCTTTATCTCTTAAACTGCTCTCAATAAATCTTCCAAGGATATGAATAGATATGATCATTGCGCCAATTGTCCCGAATGACTCAATCTCGAATCCGACAATCCTAAAAGCCGAAGTCAAAAAACAAGTCAATGCTCCGATGGAGATCAATGTATCCATATTTGCGTGATAATGAGATACAGCAATCCAGGCACCTTTCAAAACATCAATACCTGCAACAAAAATAACTAAAAAGGTGAGTATGAACTCCAAGTAGTGAAAACTTGGTATATGGATACCTGCCATATGGAGGAACATCATTAAGGTGAGAGGCACCGTCGGTATAAGAGCAAGGATAAGATTCCTCAGTGTCTTTTTATACCTTTTTCGCTCAACATCCTCAGGGGAAGACATAGATACCCCGTACCCTACCTCTTCAACAGCCTTTTTTATCTCTTCTAAATCCAGAGGCTTTTCTAGAATGATAAAGGCCTGATTTGTGGCAAGATTCACTGCAGCATATTTAACTCCCGGTATTTTTTTGATTGCCTTCTCTACCGTCCTTGCACATGTAGTACAAGTCATCCCTGTTATTGTGATATTTAACTTACCAAAATTATTATCTCTCATATGAAAGAATAATAATGCAAAAATTGAGAATAAGCGGGCGGGGCAAAAGCCCCGCCCTATATTTTACCTTTTCTTGGTCTCAAGATACTTCAAAATTCCGAGGGCGGCCTTTCTCCCTGTAGCAATGGCACTTATAGCATCAGCCCTCTTTGTGACGAGATCACCACCTGCAAAAATCCCTGGAACGTCAGTCATCATATCTTCAGTCACCAGAATCTTATTTCCGGACCTATTAAATCTAAACCTTTTTCTAATGTCTTCGGGGATGAAACTCAGGTCTGGCTGTTGACCGATTGCCATTATCACAGTGTCAACTTCCATTTCATAATTTTTCTCAAAGATGGGCACAGGCTTTGGTCTCTTTGCTCCCTCTTCATACACCATTTCACATTCACAATATTTTACCACAAGTCGATTTCCCTTTCTTTCAATCTCAACGGGCAGAGTCTGCGGCATGAATTTCACACCCTCTGCAAGGGCTTCATCTTTTTCTTCCCGAGAAGCAGGCATATCTTCTATCCTTCTTCTGTACGAAATGACCACCTCTTTCGCCCCAAGCCTCAAGGCAGTTCTGGAAGAATCCATTGCGGTATCACCACCGCCAATAACCATCACTCTCTCCCCAACGAAGACCCTTTCGCCTTCGCTCACCTTCCGAAGAAACGTGACAGCGTCCATAACTCCTTCCAGATCTTCTCCTTTGATGCCCATCTTTTGCCCTATCTGGTAACCTGCACCGATAAACACTGCATCGTAATTTCTGAACAATTCATCAAAGCCTATATCTTTCCCGACATGGGTGTTGTATTTGATTTCAACGCCTTGCTCCAAAATGAATTTAATCTCTTTGGCAAGAGTTTTTTCGGGCAAGCGATAACGAGGAATTCCGTATCTTAACATTCCCCCGGGCTTTTCTTTCGCTTCAAAGACAGTAACATCCACTCCGTTCCTTCTGAGATAATATGCTGCCGAAAGACCCGCAGGCCCAGCTCCTATGACAGCAACCTTTCCCTTACCTCTCTCGGCAGTGTATCCAAGAACCTCACCGTAGTCATCGATCTGCATCGTAGCAAACCCCTTAAGATATCTGATCTGAATTGGTTCTCCCTTCTTAGTATAAACGCAAGCATTTTCGCAACGGTGAGTACAGATGATACCACACACCTCAGCAAGAGGATTATTAATGTTCATCCATTCAAGGGCCTTTTTGTAATCACCATTTCTAATTTCCCTTATATACTCGGGTATGTACATGCCCGTTGGACAACCCTGGACACAAAGGGCACATCCAAGACATCTTACTGACTCCAAATGAGCTTCATCAGCAGAAAATCCTTTAAGGATCCAGTCAAAGTCCTGAATTCTTTCCTTTGCGGGCCTTTCTGGCATCTCTACCCTTTCAAAGTCAAGGAAGTGAGACTCACCCATCTCCCACCCTGTTCCAGGACCTGTATCCATTTCCTTCGTAGGAGTTATAACGAACTCTTCTTTATTTGGCGTAACGATATTGTAATAATTAGTAAGTTTGAGAGAGCCCGTCGGACAAACATCAACACACTGACCGCAGTAACTGCATCTTCCATAATCAATTTCAGGTCTTAAACCGGAATCCCCAAGCCTTTCGGGCAATCCGGAGACCTCAACCATTTTTATAGCTTGACAAGTACAGATTTTTGCGCAGTTTCCACATCCCACACAGAGTTCCCAATCATTAGAGTGAATCCCTCTGTAACGCGTTGCAGGTTCCTTTTTCTCAAAAGGAACCCTCACCGTATGGGGTTTTCTGACTAAAAATTTTAATGCGTCTAAAAATTTGAAATTCATATTCATATTTCACCTCTCTGCATCTGGTGGACAAATGTCAAGACTAAACAAAATTGCTGAAATATCTGCAATGTTGGTACCCGGTCCAATGTGCCTCACCAATTGTAATCCGTGGGAAAAACTGGGCCCTCTCACGTGAAGTCTATAAGGTTTGACATCTCCATCCGAAACAAGATAAAAGCCGTATTCACCCTTTGAAGATTCCACCTTGACGTATATTTCACCTTCAGGGACCCTGATCTCAAAGGGATTTCTGAGCTTAATATTTACAGGACCTTCAGGTAAACTCTCCATCACTTGTCTAACAATCTTTATAGACTCTTCAAATTCCAGCCTCCTCTGCATTACCCGAGAATAAATGTCTCCATCGGTAAAAACTTGAGGTACATTGAACTCTAATTTATCGTAAACCAAGTAAGGTTCTGCCTTTCTTACATCATAAGGTACGCCAGCAGCCCGAAGATTGGGACCGGTAACACTAAACTTTAAGGCGGTTTCTTTATCCACTATTCCCACTTCCCGTGCCCTTTTTACGAAAATTGGGTGTTCAAAAAAGACCTTATCATAATCTTTGAGCCTCTTTTCCAGATAATCCATAAGTTCCAGAACTCTACCCTTATAACCTGGGTCAGGAATATCTCTCCTCACTCCACCAATCGTCTGATAAATGTGGTAAATTCTGTGCCCCGATATTTCCTCAAAACGATCAAGGATGTAATCTCTATCCCCAATCGACCAGTTGGGCAGTGTGTAAAGTCCTAAAGCACCCGCCACGCCGCCAAAGTAGAAGAGGTAAGAAGCCATTCTGGACATCTCCAGCATAAAGACCCTTAAATACTGAGCTCTAATGGGCGCTTCGATTCCCATCAGCCTCTCAATAGCCATAGCATACAATACCTCATTAACATCAGGATCAGGAACGCATATTCGCGGTATCAATGGGAAGTTTTTAATCCACATCCTTCTTTCAACCAGTTTTTCAAATGCCCTGTGAAGATATCCCAGATTAGGCTCAATCTGCAAAATCGTATCTCCTTCAGCCCATATATGATAGTTCATGTTTCCCGTCACGCCGGGATGGGCTGGACCTATAAAATACTCAAAATCAAATTCCCTTATTCTACTCATCCCTGTCCCCCCTATATGGCTGCTCCCTACGTACCCACAACTCTTCGGTATGATCCTTGACGCCATACTTTTCCTCCACATATTTTGCGGTGTTAAAGTCCTTTCTCATAGGCGGAGGACCATCCCAATCTTCAAGGATGAAACTGTCAAGTCTTGGGTGCCCTTCAAAAACAATACCAAACATTTCGTGTATCTCTCTTTCGTAATCAAAAGCCATAGGATAAATGTTAACAGCTGTAAGCATCGTCTCTTTGTCCCTCTCCAGTTCAGTTTTTATGAAAACGTGAATGTTTTCGTGGTAAAGGCTAAAAAGGTTATAAATGAGTTCAAATTTACCTCTTTTAATCCAGTCCACACATGTGATAGCAGTCAGTTGGTGAAATCCTTTATCTTTAAGATAGGCCAGCACCGGAAGAACAAGGTTTTTGGGTACCTTAGCATAAACGCGTTTCTCTCCCTGTACCCACACTTCTCCCGAGTCAGCAAGAATATTCTTCAGTTCCTCAACAATTCTTTCTTCCATACTCATTTTTGCACTCTCCATTTATTAACATCAAACAATTTGGCTTGATTCTGCTTGTACCAGTCATATCGCTCAACGTAGTCTTTCCACTTATTAGCTTTACCTTCCTCAATCATCTTTCTTAATTTGAGAAAAGCATCAATGATAGACTCGGGCCTTGGCATACAGCCAAAGATATAAAGGTCAACGGGAATGTAGAGGTCCAGATTCTTTATAACGTTGTAGGAATCCCAATAAATTCCACCATTAACGGTGCAAGAGCCAAAACCTATAACGTATCTCGGGGTGGGCATCTGCTCATAAACCATTATGACTCTCTTTAGGGTTTTAACAGTAAGATATCCTGTAATAAGAAGCACATCAGCCTGTCTCGGCGTAGCCATCGGAGCAATGCCAAACCTCTCCATATCAAATCGAGAAGTCATGGTGGGGGGCATCTCTACAGCCCCACACCCCGTGCAGAAATGCACCATCCATAAAGATCTTCCCTGAGAAATTTTAAAAAGTCCCATTTTCACCTCCAGAGGTAATACTGAAGAATTCCAAGTACAACAAGAATTAGAGGAACTCCCCAGTAAAATCTCACCGCCTGTTCAATTCTAAATCTTGGCATCACAGCGTTTACAATTACCGCCAGCATAAACACGATAAAAGTGCCTATGAAAAACCAAACAATATTCTGTGGACCGAAGAAAACGTTGATAAAAAACCCAGTTTCCACAATTATTCCAGTGGCATGCCAGAGCTGAAGAAGACCAAGGTACTTTCCCCCATACTCTACCATGGGACCAGAAGCAATTTCGTGGGGTGCAATAGGTTGATCAAAGGGTTTTTCACCGAGTAGACCGTGGAGGGCTATGAGACCTCCCAGCATTGAAAGGGGATACTTTAACCCAGCCCAATTAGGGAATGCACCTTGTTTGACAATCACATCGTAAATGGATGCTGTTCCATAGTGAACAAAAACGGGAAGAGTCGCCATGAATAGAATTATTTCATAACCGAGCATAAGAGAAAGAGCTCTTGCAATACCAATCGTAGCATTTGGATTGTTAGATTCCCCTGCTCCCAGAGCCATTCCAAGAGGACCAATAACAAGCAAATAAAGAACTACAAAAAGGTCACCCTGAAAGTGGAGAACAGGAGCCCCTTTCCCAAGAGGCATGAAGAGAAGAGTTGTTGAAATGCCAGCAAAGGCAATCACAGGGCCAAGGGAATGCATGACACCGTGGGAAGCAGTTTCTCTCTTGGAAAAGAGTTTCAACACATCAAGAAAGGCCTGGTAAAAGGGAGGGCCGTATCGGTTTTGAATTCTTGCGGTCACTTTTCTCGCAATACCCATATAAAGAAGCCCCATAAAAATTACCAAAATCCAGTATCCGGCAAGTATCAAAATCTTCATAGTTTACCTCCGGCCAGAAATGCCAAGACTATTAAAAAGAACAGGAGATACAGGGCATAATCCCTGATGTCTCCTGTGTATATCCTTCTCGTTACCTCTGAAAGGGCCTTGAAGATAGATAAAACACCATTCCAGAACTTTTCCGCGCTTAAGT
The DNA here is from genome assembly GCA_030019025.1 of bacterium. Taxonomy (NCBI): domain Bacteria; species bacterium. The sequence goes on along the minus strand of JASEFR010000001.1, from coordinate 75,304 downwards.
TTAGCATCTTTCCAAAGGCCTTTTTCATAAAGCCATAAAATTCCTGTGCATAGTGAGAGGCAAAATCCTCATCTACCCATTCTCCCGCTGTGTAGTTATCTTCTTGCTTAGCCCTGTATGATCTCCCAGCAATAAGGTACAGGATAAAACTGAAAGCAAACATAGATGCAAGAGCAATGCCTGCCACGGGCATTTTTGCAAAACCAATCTGAGTCTTCAGGCTATCAAAGGTAAAGAAAACATCATGATCAAACACAGGTTTTGTAAAACCATAAATTTTTTCAAAAATGACCCCCGGAAATACACCAAAAACAATGAGGGGGATAAGGAAGATTATCGTTGCAATTACATATCCCACAGGTGCTTCTTTTACGTCACTGTGTTCCTTATGAAGTTTCCCAAGGAAAATAGAATGAACCAGTTTATAAGAGTAAAGGAAGGCAGTGATAGAGGCAAAGAAGACCAGACTAACCAAAAAGAGGTCCCCTTTCATTATAATTGCTTCATATAAAAGCCATTTGCCAGGAAAACCTATGGTAGGTGGGATTCCCGATGCAGCGATTATCCCTAAGAGAAGGCCGATAAAGGAAACAGGCATCTTCTTTATAAGTCCACCCATTCGACGCAAATCCGACGTACCCAGTCTGTAGATTACTCCGGCAACCGTTGTAAAAAGGACTCCTTCAAATACAAAATGAGCGACGGAATGGAAAATTCCCGCAGAAAAAGAGTAGGGTGTAAAGAGACCAAGTCCCACAAGCACATATCCCAGCTGACTAATGCTGGAATATGCAAGCAGTTTTTTGGCATCGTCGGACATAAAGGCATATATTCCGCCAAGGAGCGCAGTTATACCACCAATCCAAGCAAGAATTTCAGGAAGATAAAAATTATTTTTGAAAAGTTCGGCAAAGGTCTCCACCATTAATATTACAAGTCCATAGATCCCCACCTTTGACAATCCCGCTGAAAAAAAGATGGTAAAGGAATCGGAGGCAGAGTAATAGGCGTCAGGTGCCCAATTGTGGAAAGGCATAGTGGCAATTTTAACAAGGAACGGTAAGGCAAGAAGGGTATAGATTGCAATCTGAGTAAGAGTTGAAACATCTCGAAGTCCGCCAAAGCTGATGTTTCCCGAATATTTGAATTTTAGAAAAAGTCCGCCAAGGTATAAGTAAGCTCCTACGAGGGAATAAATCATATACTTAAGCGCAGTCTTTTTGATATCGCCCCTCACGCCAAAAACCAAAATGGCAAAAATCGCTAATGACATAAGTTCAAAATTCATGTAAAGCGTTAAAAGATCCTTTGCCATAAGGGTGAGTGACGCAAAGCCGAATGCCAAAAAATAGTAGAGGTAAAAGAATGGGCTCCTTTCCTCATGAAGTAGCGGAAGAAGGGAAAGAACAAAGGAAGCGATGATAATCCACAGGAAAAATTGGGATACATCAGTCAAACTAAAGGACATGGCAAACACACCCATTCTAATAAACTCCAAAGAACTCGGTTTAAGATAAAGAAAGGCAAAGATCAAGGTTCCGACAATCCCAATAATAATGGAAACAACTCTCAAAACTCGGTGAGAAAGGGCTCCAAAAAGGGCCAGAAAACCAGCTAATATAGCCAAAAGGGCTAAATTTATGTTGTACATCATAACCCTCCAGCAATTATGCTAATATAAATTGCTTTATTGAGCAGTGCATTTAATGCCCTATTCAACCACGAAAAGGTGAAGATCGGATAAAAACCTTGATATACGAGGAAAATGGAGAAAATCACAAGAGAAAGGGTAAGAAGTGGATTTAACGTCCGGCAAACACTTTCCCCTCCAAACAGATTGGTAATCACTCTGAAATAGTAGAAGGCTTCCACCATAAAAATAAGAATTATCAGGAAGAATAGCACCAGCAGGTTGGACCTCAGTAATATCCCAAGGATTTCAATCTTTGCCCAAAAACCGAGGGTAAAGGGGAATCCCATAACAGATAGGGCACCAATAGCGAACATCAGGTTTGAAAAAGGATTCGCACCTTTAACATCAATCGTCGCATTTTCACTCATATTATCCATATTGGCAAAGAGTAAAGCCTTTGCAATAGCATGATTGACAGTGAGTAGAATTGCAGAAAAGAAAGCTTCAGGATGAGAAACCATTCCATAAAGAGCAAAGGCAAGAACAGTGAGCCCCATCTGCCCAATGGAAGAATATCCCAGCATCCGCTTAAGATCTTTTTGAGCAAGGGCATTGAACTCTGCAACAATAAAAGTGAGAAGGCCAAATGCAAGGAGAAGTTTATAGAAAAGGGGATCATCAAAAATCAAGAAGGTAATTCGGAAAAGAAGGTAAATAGCAGATTTGGATATCAGTGAAGAAAATTGGACTGCAATTCGATTGTAAGCGCCCTGATAGACATCGGGAGCCCAGGTATTGAGGGGGAAAAGCTCGGCTTCTACAAAAAGTCCAACGAGCATGAACATTCCGGCAAGATAGACAATGCCATTTTTTGCATTCTGCAATTTCAAGGCCACATCTGCCATGTTGAGGGTTCCTGTAACCTTGTAAAGGATAAAAACCCCAAGGAGATAGAATGATGAGCCAATACTTCCAATGATCAGATACTTAATAGCACCTTCAAGGGCATGTTTTTCCTTTCTTGAGCCAGCAAGGGCATAGGAGGAGATAGCGAGTATTTCAAGAAAAACAAAGGAGTTAAAAAGGTCACCCGTTAGAATGATACCCGATGCACCAAGTAGGTTCAATAAAAAGAGGGTGTGAAATCTGTAATCCTGCTCCTCGAGAAGATACGAAAAGGCTATAAAAAGACCGATGGCATTTACAAGAATCAAGAAAAATAGAGAAAAATGATCGACTGCCAAGTTTATACCGAAAGGAGGTCTGAATCCCCCCGTCTTTATAACAACAGGAATGAAATCCATTTTTAGAAAATGAGTTACAGCCACATAAAGATTGAAGGCAGGAAGGATTAGCGTGGCAAAAGCGGGTAGTCTTTTGTGCAAAAGGCCCAGCAAGGGCATCAAGAAGGCAAAAAGAAGCAAAAGGGCAATAATTAAAATTGGACTTACCATTTTAACTCCTTTAGTTTCTCAACATTGACCGTTCCATATTTTTCTTTAATTCTTATAACGAGAGCAAGTCCAAGACCCAGAAAGGCTATTCCGATCACAATGGCTGTAAGCACAAGGGCCTGAGGCACTGGATCTACAACCTTTTCATAAATTTCAGGATATAGGGAATAAATCGGTGCCGTTGCACCCCTTATATAGCCGAGCGCCACGATGAGGATATTAATACCACTATCCATTATGGAAAGTCCGAGAAGCATCTTAAAGAGATTTTTCGTTGTTAGGATAACCAAAATTCCCATAACAATCAAATAGATGGGAACACCGTAAAAGATCCAGCTTTCAATGTTCATCGCTACCCTCCTTTAAATTTTTCAATGCAGATGTCGTTTCACTTCCAACTTTGAACCCGATAAGGATGTAGATAATGGGGATAATCCCTGCACTCACAAGGTAACCAGGCTTTCCCGTTTTAAGAAAATTCCCGAGGAAAGATTTGACGTAGTAAAGCCCAAGAAGGCCGACCAACACGTAGAAGGCACCCGCAAGAACCTCGGTAATGGTAATATGGAACTTTTTGGGACTGAAGTGTTCTTGGGTGACAAAAAGCAAAAGGAAGGCAGTAGCTATAATAACACCACCTGGAAATCCACCTCCTGGTGTTAAGTGCCCATGGAGGAAAACATAAGCCCCAAAGAGGATTATAAGCGGCGCAAGGTACCTTCCTCCTGTTTCCATGATCAGAGTGGGCTTAGGGGGTTTCACCTTCTCCACCTTCAAGCCAATCAACGTGAAAGCAAGAGCAGTAACGGATAGAAAGAGGACTGTAACCTCGCCAAGGGTATCAAACCCCCTGTAAATAGTTACGATAGAGGTTACAATGTTAATTCCCCCCAGGTCTTTTACCCCTTTTTCGGCGTAGTATCTGGCAACACCAGTCAGAACGTTTTCACCAAAGGGAAAGTAGGCAGAAAAGACTGAATAAACAAAAAAGCCAAAGGCAATTAAAATCAAAAAATAGATAATTTTTCTAATCATCCTCTCTCCTCCCCACGTGTTTCAACGCAAAAATAAAAAATCCCGTCGTTAAAGCAGCACCCACAGAAGCTTCAGTAATAGCGACATCGGGAGCTTGAAGGATAAGAAAGAATATAGAGGCCACAAGACTAATTACGGCCGAAGAGAGCACGCCGATAAGGAGATCCTTTGTAAGCCACAAAATAAATGTTGATACCACGACAAGAAGTGCAAGAACCACACTAAAAATAACAACTGCTTCACTCATTTTTGTTCTCCTTTATATACTCCGAAAATTTGTCAACCACGCTTTTATCCCAGAGTTTTACGCCCCTTATATATGACGCTCTACCTATGGAATGAGCAGAAATGGGGTTAGTAAACAGCAAGAAGAGTACAATCAGCAAACACTTAACTAACCATGCAGGCTCTATAATTCCAATTCCCGTTATGCTGAGGATTGCTCCGAGGGTCACCGCCTTTGTTGAAGTCTGCATCCTGTTGTAAACATCGGGCATCCTAATTAGTCCTAAAGAAGAGAGAAAAACGAAAATCCCGCCAAGGATAAGAAAGGCTTCTCCAATGATGATCCTAATCATACTCCCCCCTCAAGGTATCTTGCAATGGTTACTACTGCTATAAAGGATAGAACCGCATAAACAAGAGCAACATCCAAGTAGATATACCTATCAAAGACAAGGGAAAGAAATACGAGAACAATGGTAGTAATAGTAGTTAAAATGTCTGTAGATACAACTCTGTCCGACGCTGTGGGTCCTAAAATGAAACGGAGGCTTGAGAGCAAAACCGCAAGCCCCAATAAGGAAACAAAGATATACACGACTATTCCATGAACTTGAGCAAACATTTCTCAAACACCCCCGGTATCATTTCACTTGCCTTTTCAACATCCTCTGTCTTTACATCAATCCAGTGGATGTACATTTCATCACCATCCACCATCATCGTAAAAGTCCCAGGTGTTAGAGTAATTGAATTGGCAACGATGAGTTTCCCGAGATTACTTTTCATCCTTGTCTTCACTTTAACAATTCCCGGATTAATAGGCCTCTTAGGATGAATGACCCTGTAAGCGACATCCAGGTTCGCCTTTACCATCTGCCAGAGTAGAAAGGGAAAGAAATAGACAATTCCACATAAAACTTTTTTAGGAGTTAAATTGGCTAATCCCTCCGTGGTAAACAGATTGTGAGTGAAAAGGGCCAGGAGTGCTGAAACTACAACCCCCGTGGCCAGTTCGTCGATCCGGATTGTCCCTGTAAGGGCAATCCAGACCAGGAGAAATATTATGGTTGTGTACAACCATTTGGACAAGGCTTTCAAATTACGCCTCCTTTTTCCATATAAAAACTCAATATTTCCAGTTCCGATGGAAGTTCTATGTACCTCACCCACACATCCTTGGGGAAGGGTCCCCTTAAAAGCACAAAACTCAAAATACCTCTGATTCCTGCAGATATAATCTTATCCCTTACCGCATCGCCCGCCTCTTCTGGTACAGTAACAATTGCCATAGAAATACCTTTTTCCTTCACAATTTTATCAATGTCATTGATGTGATAAATGGGAATCCCGTTGATCTCTTTTCCAACCAATTCTGCCTTTATGTCAAAGCCACCAACAACCTTGAAATTGAACTTTTGAAATGGGTAGTTTAAAAGTGCCCTTCCAATATTTCCAATACCAACCACCGCAATGTTTCTCGTCTTATCAAGTCCCACAATTTGTCGGATTTTGGGAAGGAGAACAGAAATTGAATAACCCTTCCCTCTTTTACCAAACTCTCCAAAATACGATAGATCTCTCCTAACAAGAGAATCGGAAACCTTGCAATAAGCTGCAAGATCCTTCGACTGGATTTCATCCCTGCCCTGCTCTGCAAGCCTCTGCATGCACCTTAGATAATGAGTCAGCCTCCTCAGAGTGTTTTCAGGAATTCTTCCCATTTCACCTCCTTGTTAATTTTTTAACGAGTATTATTATCCATCGATGGGGGTAAACTGTCAAGTGCAAGTTTAAACTTGCACGAATGAAGAAGAAAATCTAACTAAAACAAACACTTATCCAACATTCACATCCATCAATATGTAAGCAAGATCTTCTTAACACCTTTAATCTCACCAGAAAATCTCACAAAATAAATACCCCCTCGGAGGCCAGAAATTCTAAGTTCACCTCCGTTTGTAAGTGTACTGACATAACTTCGCCTACCGCTAACGTCAAATATCTCAATTCCAATTTCTCCATTGATTCCCGTTGCCTTAAGTACAATATCCCTACCCTGGGAGAGGACAAAGAATTGAGGCTTGGCCACATCACCCAAATTGAGGATCGAACCATCATAAGCCTCAAAGTTATCAACAGCCATGAAAGAACTCCCACCATCAGCATAACCAACGAATTTAAACTGGATATAATGTACAGACTTGCCTTTGGTGAGGTAAATTGGACCTCCCGTTACCGCTTGCCACCCCGAAGGCGTAGTGTAAACCGTTTTGTGAAGAATCCATCCACCATCATCAATCTTATAATAAATCTGCAAGGAGTCGTTCCCGTCATAGTTGTAGTAATTAAACCTGTAGGAGATGAATCCTGAGGTCACATCCCTTTTGCACCGGGGCGATGTTAATTCACCAGTTGAACCAGAAGGGTCAGAGCTTTGGAAGTAGAAGATATTGCGCGTTCCATTATCCGGAACTCCTGCATCAGAAGGTGTTCCACCGTTCCATAGATTGTTAGTCGTTATCCAACCGGGGGGCACCAGGCCTTCTTCAAATTCTTCTCGAAGGATGCCCGTAGAAGGAAGGGGAACCTGCCTCAGGAAAACATCATCAACTAATAGATAAGACTTATCCACACTAACATTTCTAAAACCTATATAGACCGTTTGTTCCCTATATTCATCTAAACTGAAGGTTAATCTTTGATAAGAAGCAGGCAATACCCCAGCGTATATTCTGCTTATGGTAGAATCGGGTTCAGGCGCACTGAGAAGCCAGATCTCCAAACTCTCAGGATAGTCTGGCGAAATTGAGGTAGCAAAAACGCCGATGGAATTGTTTACAGTATCAAGAACAGTAACTGCTGGAGATATTAACCAATCATTGTTACCATTCTGATTCCATCTGCAACCTGCAAAATACCATCCAGAATGGCTGTAATTAATTCCTGTATATAAAGTCCACGTATATCATCCATCTCTATCACGGTCAACGGTCGTCCATCCTGCCTCGGAAAGGCTGTTAATGAAATCAAAGTCTTGTGCGTAGGTGGTGTGATTAGGAAATAAATAAATGTAGTAGTCGGGGAATGTGTCATTACTCCTTATTGAGTCATTAGAAAGGGAGGTCCAAAATTTGGTTAAAATTAGACCTTCCCTTGAAGGTTCGAAACTCAATGATAGGCTTGTATAACTCTTATTAGAAACGGATGGAAAAACGTTGTAATTTGTACCGGCAAAGTAGACTATCGTTGGAACCTGACTTTCATCAAAATTTCCAAAGTTGTAAACATTGTATTTGAGTGTTTCCTGCTGAAATACGCAATATGGAAGAGTTGGAAAAACCATCTCCCACGCAGAGACATCGTGGAGCTGTTCAAAGTGGCC
>JASEFR010000001.1:56430-67565 GCA_030019025.1 bacterium | reverse complement strand
CCTATAGCACGAATGCGAAGGTCATAATTTGTAAGATAGTACCAGGTCCAGGGTGAAGTTGATTTATCCAGATATCCAGAGCATGATTCAATGGGCTGAGTGGCATCAAGGGTCGGCTGATTATAATAGTTAGCTCCAGCACTTGACGTTGGCAAATAAACCACCACAGTAAAGGTATCATAAAGTGGTAAGTATTTATCGATGGCCACTTCAAACCATGAAATACCGTTTCCTAAACTCAAACTGAAGGTGCCTTTATAAACCTCCGACATGTACTTATCATAGACCCACAAAGTACATTCCACAGCCTGCGGATTGTAAACCAACAGAGATACGCTTGTCAAAATGAAAGTTGAATCAGCAGGGCTATAAGTAGGCTTCAAACGATTAATATCGTATTCCAGCCAGAAATACTTATAAGTTGTTGTCCCCCAATAATATACTGTGGTGCCGTCGGTATCAATCTTTAGAGTGTCCCTGTCGGCCTTCTCTCCTTCCTTCACTGCAATCTCTTCGGGTTCTGCTTCAATAGCAGAAAATTGGGACTCAATTGGTATTCTTGAAGCTTTCTTCATTTTTTCAGCGAGAAGAATCTCTTTCCCTTTTTCTGTATTCGGGATTTTCACACCCTGAACCTTAAAAATACTATGACTTCCCACACTCAACAATACAAATAACAATACAGACCACATAAAACACCTCCTTTTTGAAATTCCAATAAGATTATATTCACTATTGAAAATTTTGTCAAGGACTCGAAGGCTCGTCCTAAACCGCAGTACTTCAATTTCTACGAAATATCATAAGTTTCAACAAATAATTACATCTTGAATCTATGAGTATGTTGATTTAATCTATTATTATGCACAGCCTTGGATCCATAGAAAACCCTAAAAAGGTAGCAATTATTGACCTCACAAGTAAAGAGGTCAAAATAGAAGAAATTCCCGAAGCCATTATAAGAAAATTCCTTGGAGGGAAGGGTCTCGCATACTATTTGCTCAACAAAATATTAAAGGGAACAATACCTGACCCCTTGTTTCCGGAGAATCCGATTATCCTCATGACCGGTCCACTTACAGGAACGGGAGCGCCCCTATCAGGAAGATTCAATGCGGTTTCCCGCTCACCTCTAACAGGTCTCTTCGGTTCATCCAGCTGTGGAGGCCCTTTTGGAATTGCATTAAAAACCTGCGGATTTATGGGGCTTGCCATTAAAGGGGCTTCGGACAAACCCGTTAAGATTGTCATTGAAGGAGACAATATAAACATAGAACCAGCCCAAGATTTATGGGGGAAAACTACATCTGAGACTATAAAAGCCCTCGGACCAAAACCTAAAGACGGAACTCTCGTAATCGGACCGGCTGGGGAAAATTTGGTCAAATACGCATGTATAAGAAGCGGAGAAAGGTTTTTGGGAAGACTGGGCTTTGGTGCAGTCCTTGGAGCAAAGAAGATAAAGGCTATCCTTGTAAAACATCAGAACGTGAAAATTCTACCTGGGAATCCACGGAAACTTGAGAAATTCAAAAAACAGGCTCTCGAAAAAATAAGGAAAAACCATTTCACCAAGCTCTATTCTCGCTTTGGAACAAACACAAACATCCTTTACAGCAAAGAGGCAAAAATCCTTCCTGTTAAAAATTTCTCCCAACTTGACTCCCCTCCCGAGATTTACAACAATTCCGGTCCCTTTATTGAGCAAAATTTTGAGCTTAAGCCAAATCCATGCTCAGCCTGTTCCATAGTTTGCGGGCACAAAATGAAACTGGATGGACGATGGGTTCATGTTCCGGAGTACGAGACGAACGCCCTCTTTGGCCCCAATCTCTTGATCTTCGACATCAGAAAAATTGCTGAAATTAATGAACTCTGCAATGAGTTGGGTCTTGACACCATCTCAACCGCAGTTACAATCGGTTATCTTATGGAAGCAGAAGAAAAAGGTATAGTTAAATCCAACCTGAAATTTGGGGATGCCGAAAAAGTTAAGGCATTTATTCAGGATGTTGCACACAAAAGAGGGGAACTGGCAACTCTGGCTGCAGAAGGTTCAAGATTTCTCTCACAGAAATTTGGCGGTAAGGAGTTCGCCATTCAGGTTAAGGGTCTTGAACTTGCCGCCTATGACCCGAGGAATTCCATTGGCCATGGACTTTCCTACAGCGTTGCAAATCGAGGCGGGTGCCATCTATCCGCCCCCCTGTTTCCCATTGAGGCCTACTTCGGCTTTATGGACCCTCATAAACCAAAGGGAAAGGCGGAAATTGTAATCTTTATGGAAAACCTTTTTAACGTCATCAACTCCATTACTACCTGTGTCTTTACCACCTTCGCTTACATGTTAGAAGACCCGGTAATAAAGTTAACCCCACGGAGAGCTATCAAGCTTTTCATGGAAAATCTAACCAGTGTTACGATTAAATTCCTAAACATTTCTGTCTATAAGGGGCTCTTTGAAGGGGCCACAGGAATAAACATAAGTGAGAAGGAACTTTTGAAAGCGGGGGAAAGGATCCACCTTCTTGAAAGGTATTTGAATGCGAAAGCAGGACTTAATTCTGAAGAAGATACCCTTCCTGAAAGGTTTTTGAAGGAATTAAAACCCGTTCCCCTTAAGGAAATGCTTGAAGAATATTACAGAAAGAGAGAATATGACGCAAGCGGAGCACCAAAAATTGAAAAATTAAGGAGGCTGGGCATTGAAATCTATTAAAAGAATCTATGTAAAAATAGCATTTTGGCTTCTGGGCAGGATTTTTACTATCTTGCACGGAATTGATCCTGAAGTAAAAAAATACTGGCAAAAAATAAAAAACTCCAATTCTTTCGGTTTTCTTATCGAACCCTCTGGTCCGTGCCTTTTAATTGAAAAACAAAATAGCAAAATTAAATCTGCCTTAGAATGCTCAGAAAAAGCTGATATTCTCTTTATTTTCAAAACCCTAAACAGTGCTTTTGAGGTATTCACCGCCCAGAAATCAACCATCAGCGCTTATCTCGAAAATCGGATTTTGATAAAAGGCGACATCGGTGAGGTAATGTGGTTTATGCGAATTGTTGATCGACTTGAGTTTTACCTTTTTCCCCGGATAATAGCCAGAAGGGTAATCAAGAAACTACCGGAAATGGGTTTTTTAACCCTTTCAATTAGAAGGTTTTTACTTCTTCTAAGGTTTATCACAGGCTAAAGGAGGTAAAATGAAAATACCAGAATATTATGAATTTTACAGCCCTGTAAAAATATTATCTGGAGAAAACGCACTGGACAACTTGCCCGGAGAAATTAAGTTCTCAGGGACATCAAAGCCACTGGTCATCACCGATAAAGGAATAGTTAAGGCAGGCATTTTTAAATCTGTGGAAACTATTCTAAAGGAGCAGAATTTAAACTTTATCGTCTTTGACGAAGTTCCATCCGACTCAGACCTTAATGTGGTGAAGAAAATTGCCAAGATTTATGAAGAAAGTGGAAGAGACTTAATCATAGCCGTCGGGGGTGGCTCTGTTATCGATACCGCCAAAGGCGTTAACATCCTGGTATCCTTAAAAGTTGAAGATCTCAAAGAAGTTATGGGAGCGAATATAATCAGGAAGCCACTTAAACCGCTCATAGTAATTCCAACGACATCCGGTACAGGTTCTGAAGCTACCTGCGTGGCGGTCATCAAAGACAGAGAAAGAAACATTAAGATGCTTTTTGTATCCCAGCATCTGATTCCCAGTGTTGCTATCCTCGACGTCAGAATGACCATAACCCTTCCACCTTTTCTAACCGCAGCAACGGCAATGGACGCCCTAACCCATAGCATTGAAGCCTACACATCCCTTCAAAAAAATCCCGTGTCAGACGTATTTGCCTGGCTATCTATCAAAATGATATCAGAAAATTTATTGAAGGTTCTGGATAATCCTCAAAATTCAAAAGGGAGACTTGCCCTTGCCAACGCCTCACTCTTTGCAGGTATCGCCTTTTCCAACTCCATGGTCGGTTTTGTCCACTCTCTCGGTCACTCCGCAGGCGCCGTCTGGAACATTCATCACGGCGTAACTATGAACATCTTCTTGCCATGGGTTTTGGAATACAACTTTGAAAAAATCGCTGACGAGCTTGCAGAACTACTATTACCCTTTGCAGGCGAAGAGGAATATCTCGCAACACCGAAACCCGAAAGAGGCAGAAAATTTATACAAAAAATAAGAGAACTACAAAAAATTCTTGAGGAAAAAACAGGGTTGCCATCCAGACTAAGTAAAGCAGGGGCAAGAAAGGAAGATTTTCAGAGGGTGGTGGAACTCGCATTGAGTGATGGTTCCCTCTCTTTCAACGTAAAAGATGCTGACGAAAAAGAAATTTTAGAAATCCTGGAAAAGGCTTTTTAATGGAAGAGGTATTTAGCTTTCCAAAACCCAACATTGTGATCTCGAAATGTATAAATTTTGCCGCTGTAAGGTATAATGGTAGTATAATAAAGGATGAATTTGCTGAAAAGCTCGGAAAATACGTAAACTACATTCCCATATGTCCCGAAGTGGAAATAGGGCTCGGCGTTCCCAGACCTCCAATAAACCTCGTTAGAACCGAAGAAGGGGAAATTAGAGTGGTTGACCTTCAGATAAACCGCGACTATACGGAAATTATGGAGCAATTTTGCCGAAATTTTCTGGGAAGATTGAGGGAAATTGACGGATTCCTTCTGAAATCAAAATCGCCCAGCTGCGGGGTAAGAAGCGCAAAACTTCGCAACTTTGACGGCAAGGGAATCGTTGGTAAAACCAATGGAATATTCGCAAAATCAGCTGTGGTCTATTTCCCTGATCTACCTGTAGAGGACGAGGGACGTTTGATAGACCGCGATATTAGAAGAAACTTTCTGATACGCATTTTTGCACTGGCGGATTTAAGAGAAAATTTTCTTAAAAAAGAGGAAATTTCTGCTCTTCTCGAATTTCACTCAAGGTACAAATATCTCTTAATGACCTACAGTCAGCAAAAGCTTAAAGAGATGGGAAAAATATTAGCAAACTGGAAGGAGCATGGTCTTTCCGAAGTAAAGAAATACTATGAAAAACTTTTTAAAAAAGCCTTTACAAAAGCCCCTTCAAAAAAGGCTCATTATAACACAATACTCCACATTACAGGACATTTCTCTGGCAGACTTAGTAAGGGTGAAAAAGCCTTTCTCGCCAGGCTTTTGAATAAATTTCTTATGGAAAAAACAACGCTATCCACAATTCTTGAAATATTGAAGGAACTTACAATCAGATTTGACGACCAATACCTGAAAAAGCAGGCTTATTTAAATCCCTATCCAGAAGAACTGGAAATCTAAAAACTACTTGTATTGTGGAATTGAAAAGATTCTCATCCATACATCAGATTTATGTTTACCGAAAATTTCATAAGCCCTGTTATAATTTAAAAGTGCCTCTTCTTTATATCCGCTGTATTTTAAAATTTCTGCATACAAAGCATAAGCCCTGGCCAGGTAAAAGGTATTCCCCACTTTTTTCAATATAGTTATAGCCTTTTCAAAGTATTCACGAGACTTTTCCACTGCTTCCATTCTGGCGGTAACTCTACCAGCCAGAACCATTGCATCTGCTAATCTTGGCTGCAACCCAAGGGCTTTGCACTTTTCAATAATCATATTAACCTTTTTTAAGCTAACCAGTTTACCTTGTAAGAAATCAAGTTCCAAGGAGAGAATCTCATAATCAATTTGAATAACGTCATTTTTTAATTTCCTAACCACCTTTTCAACTTTTTCATGTAAATCCGACGCCTTTCTAAGGTCACCAACATCTAAGTAAACACGGAGAAGTGAAAGTTCAGCAGAAGCCAGATTATAAAGGTAATTATTCTCCTCTGCTAATTTAATGCAACTTTGGAAATACCTCTCCGCTTCCTTTAAATCTCCAACATAGTAATAGTAGGCTCCGATAGACAAAAAGACTTTAGACTCAAAATCCTTTAGTTCAAGTTTTCTTGAAAGCCTTAGCGCCGTTTGCAACTTTGGTAAAGCACTTCTTATCTTCCCGTAATCCAGAAGTAAATTGGCAAGGTTTAATGAGCCACTTAAAATTAGACGCTCCGCCTTTATCTCTCTTGCAATTTTCAGTGATTTAGTAAAATATTCCTTGGCAAAACGATAATTGCCCATAGACTTGTATATGGTCCCCAAGGAACTTAGAACAATACACTCCGAAAACCTATCATCAATGAGGTGAAAAACCCGGGAACTTTTTTCAAGATATTCTATTGCCTCTAAAGTCTTGCCAAGGTGCACAAAAAGAACGAGCCCTATATTATGGCATACAGCGGCCTCGGTCCGTAGGTCGAAAAGTTTTTGGGCCAACTCAAGACATTTATGGAGTATTTCAATCCCCTTCTCAATTTCGCCTTTTTCAACATGCAAAAGCCCTAACTCATTGTAGATTTTCATCTCCAATTTCCTATCCTTGAGTTTTGTAGACATCTCAAGGGCATCCTGCAAAAGGGGTAAGGCTTCGTCCAACTTCCCACAATCTGAAAGTAAAGAGGAAAGATGGTAAAGGGCTCTCATTTCAAGGTATTCCGTATTCATACTCTTTGCCATTTCCAATACTCTTAAAAAGTAAGATCGACTCAATTTGTATTTTGACTGTTCTTTGAAGACAAGGCCGATATGTAAATCGCATTCCATTACGCCTATGAAATTTCTCAATTTCTCAAACTGGTTGCTTGCTCGTTCAAGCCTCTCAATCGCTTCATTGTAGCGTGCCAAACTCAAGAAAACCGCACCCATTTGCTTGTTTGCTTCAGCCTCTATTTCAACATTAGCAACATTTAAGGCAATATTTAATGCCTCTTCCGCATCAACCAACGCTGCTTTTCTATCGCCTATTTCTAAGTAAAGTTTTGAACGTCTCAGCAGAATCTCCGCTTTCTTCTTTTCATAATCTCCAATCCTCTGGTATCTTTGCAAGCACCCGAGAGCCCAAGAATAATAGGTAATTGCTTCCTTTATGGCGTAAAATTCCTCAGCCCTTTCAGCGGCTTTTAATAAAAACTCGAAACCATTTTCAAAATCGCCTGCCTTATAATAATGCAGTGCAATCTCCTCAACCGCATCAGGTGCAACTCTTCTCATTAAATCTGCAATTCTATAATGTATCAGGGCTAAACGCTTATCGCTTAATTTCTTGCAGAGGCATTCAATAAAAACACCCTCAGGTATGTAATATGAACCCGTAAATTCTCTCGTTATTAGTCCTATATTTTCTAAACTCTCAATTACGGGTATGAGTTCATCAAATCTTAGGCCAGTTAAATCCGTGAGCAGATCTAAATCAATAGGCTTTCCATAGACCGCCATGTATTCAAGAACTACAAGCTCCTTTGCTTGAAGATTAGCAACCTTCATTTCTGCCAATGCTATAAGTGAAGGCGGAACGTCAAATTCAAAATCTTTTTTAAATTCCCAAGACTCCCCATTCCAATAAACATCTCCTGAATTTAGCATAGCCTCTATTACTTCATAAGCTATGTAAGGGTTCCCTCCACTTTTACTAAAGAGAAAATCAATGAAAAAGTCGGGAACCACCTGCCCAAAAACCATCTTACACAGATGTCGGATTCCATCCTTACCAAGAGGCATAAGGCGCAATTCCATTAAACCTCTACGCAAAAAGTTGAAAAACTTTTTAATCCTATCTTCACCGGTTTCCTCCACTCGTGATGCAAAAATAACTACCAAACCTTTTATGTCTTCTGATCGAAAAACATAGCTGAACGGTTCCAGCGAATAATCATCAATGTAATGGGCATCATCAATAAAGACTATAAGGGGCAGAACCTTCTCAGTATAGAGCCTAAGAAGTTCCCTTACAGCCTCAAACAATTTAAACTTGTCTACATAAAAAAGCTCTCCCAGCTCACTCCTTTCGGGAGGGTTCAGTTTGTAAATTTCGCTGAGTAAAACAGGAGGAAGCTCCTTCAGGAATTTTCCATTTTGCTGACTCATGTATTTTATTAGTTGTCTGATAGGATAAAATACAATTGATTTGGTAGAAGTAGACAAAACATTTTGGAATTTATCGTATGACTTCAGTTTGGGATAATCCAAAACCTCTTTTATTAACCTTGTTTTTCCTACCCCTATTTCACCTATGACATGAATCACCTTGGCATGTGATGCATTGTCCTCAATAAAATCAATTATTTTCTCGATCTCATCAATCCGGCCTACAATATCATAGGTTGGAATTATTACGCGTCCCACATTTTGCAGTATGCCTACCCTGTCCCTTCCATTTCTCTTGGCAAAATAAAGGCTCTTATCAACTAGCTTAAACAGTTCTTCCCAACAATCAGCATGCTTCGGGAAAGATGCTATTCCAGCGCTGGCTGTAATTTTCAATCCTGCAAACTCCTGCTTCCTACAGTTTTCCAGAATTCTCTCCACCACCTTTAAACCTTCAGAATATCCCACATTATCAAGTATCACGATAAATTCGTCCCCTCCATAGCGAATAAGCAAATCACCAGCCCTTAAGCTGCTTCTGAGAAAGTTGGCAAACTCCTTTAACACCTGATCGCCTACTGCGTGCCCATGCAAATCGTTAATTCTCTTAAAATAATCTATATCAGACATCACAACTTCCAGCAATCTACCTTCTTCTCGGGCACTTTGGAGTATTTCCCCAATCTTCTCCATGAGGAAAGCTCTGTTATAGACACCGGTAAGCGGGTCAATGTAAACTCGCTTCAATGGCATCAAAACCTATCCTGTATAGTATAATAATTATAATGTAAAAAAACAATAAATCCAGCCTTAGGTATGGAAGACTATGAATAGTAGATAATTCTTGAAAAAACCTGTAAATTTGAACTTCGCAACTCATCTTTTATAATTTGACGAAAAGGGGGTAAAGATGGTTGCTCTATTAATCTCAATGGTAGCTTTGGATCCTTTAATTCAGAGAGGTGATTCTTTATTCGCTGCCCTTAAATATGAAGAAGCCCTGAAAGAATACCAGAAAGCCTATGGAAAAGACAATAATAACTACGAAATCTTGTGGAGACTGTCAATGGCTTATCTAAATATCGGTGAAGGGCTGGATAACGATAATGAAAGAAAGATTTACTTCAAAAAAGCCCTCGAATTTGCCAATAAAGCGACGGAAGTGAACCCAGAGGGAGACTGGGGATGGACCTACGTAGCGGCCGTGAATGGTAGAATTGCCCTTACAAAGGGTGGAAAAGAGAAGGTAAAATACGCAATGATAATAAAGGATGCAGTAAACAAGGCATTAAAATTAAATCCGAACAACGATCTTGCCAACTTTATCTGGGGTTCTTACAATTTTGAGGCTGCAACCTTAAACCCTGTTTTAAGAAGCTTTGCCAAAACCCTTTTTGGTGAAGTTCCTGAGGGAACCATTGAAGACGCAGAAAAATATATTAAAAGGGCTATTGAACTAAATCCGGGCAGAATTCAATATTATTACGAGCTTGCCAGAATTTATGAACATCAAAAGAAAGTAGAGCAAGCAAAAGCAGTTCTTAGCAAAGCTGTTAAGTTAAGGCCACAAACCCGAGAAGACATAAAATACCGCGAACAGGCACGTAAAATGCTCGAAAAACTCGAAAAGAAGTAATAATAATCAGTTAACTTTTAAAACTTTTACCGATTTCTGACGCCACTTAGTATCAAAAAGTAAGTTAAAAAATATTATTATAATCTCCCTCGATTTAATAGGGTGAAGACAGAAGTCTACGAGAATAAGAGCGATGTTGATAAATCCCCTATCCCAAATAATCCCGAAGGTTTATAACTTCAATTTCAAAATCTTTAAACTGAGTTTTCAACTCCTTTGCCCTTCCGACAATCAAAACAAAGGGGCTTTCAAATTTGAGCAGTATCTTGGCACCATAATTCAATTCTTCTAAGGTTAATTTTTCAATGCTTTCAAGTTCTTTTTCCCAATGGAAATAGGGAAGCCCATAGATAACCTCCTCGGTAATCATGGAAAGGAGCTGGGCATAGCTTTCCACAAGAAGTGGAATGCTTCCTCTGAAAAACTGAACAGCGTGGTTTAACTCCTCTTTTTCAAAACCTTCCCTCAACAATTTAGACCTTTCTTCGAGAATCGCATCAAAGGCCTTTCTGCACTTAGCCAATTCAGTCTCACAGGAAATCACACTATAAGGTGCTATAATATCACCATTTACTGGAATTCCAAAATTTACGACAGAGTTTATAGAATAGCTCAATCCCTCTTTGACTCTGACTCTTTTCATGAGCCGAGATGAGAAATCAGAACCTCCCCAGATAAAATTTGCGACTTTAACGGCGCCATAAATAGGATCGTTCCTCTTTACCGCGGGATTTATGATTTTCAAATGAGCCTGTTCAATATCCATATCCACGATATAAACTTTATCGAATTTAAACTCTGGAACTTCAATAGACCTTCTCGACGATTTCTGGCTGAGTGGAAGGTTCAGATTTTCAATCTTTTCCTTGAATTCAACAATTTCCAGGTTGGAGACAATAACGATAGAAAAATTGGAATTATCATAAAGACTCGCATAATAATTCTTGACATCTTCGAGGGTTAAACTAAGGACATCCCTTACGAACCCAAAATCTGGCAAAGCAGAAAGTGGCGGAACATCTTTAAAATAAAACATGTTGGAAAAGTAAGAAGAAACAAATTCAGGGTCCTGAAATCCCAGCTTAACCGCGGTAAAATACTGATCCTTAAGCCTTTTAAAGTCCTCTTCTCTGAAGGCAGGCTTTCTTATAAGTTCTTCAAGCTTTATAAGGGCATCTACAAAGAAATTCGATAACCCGTCCAATTCAAAGGTGGTAAAGGAATATCCGGAACGGGTCTTTATTCTAAGGCCAAGTTTTTCAAGTTCCTTCGAAAAATCAACAGGTGACTTACCTTCTGGACCTTCCATAAGAAGCCTAAAGGCAAAGTTATGGATCCCCCTTTTCCTTGACTCGTCTATGGAACCCCTATGTAAGAGCATATTAGAATAAAAAATTGGGAGTTTATCCTTTTTTAAATAATGGACCTTTATGTGGTTCTCAAGTTCAAAGAATTTAACTTCATCTTTCATTCATTACCCCTACGGTTTC
>JASEFR010000001.1:17760-56420 GCA_030019025.1 bacterium | reverse complement strand
TCCACAGCGAAATACTTAGAAAAAAGTTCCTTTACTTCTTCCAAAGTAACTTTTTTCAAACTTTCAGGATATCTTGTAATATCCTCCAATTTGCCCATAAGTTCATACTCAGCCAGGTTAAAAACCAAATCCCTCACTGATTCAAGGTCAAAATAGTACTCAGTTAGAAGCTTATTTTTCGCCGTAATTAAGTAACTTTCATCGAGTTTCCTAATGACCATATAAAATTTTTCTTCAAGAATAGACAATGCGTCTTTAATTTCAATTCCAGGATAAGGTAATCCCACCAGTACAAAAATTCCATGATCCTTTAGATAGCTTGTTTCGCACTTTAGTGAAGCAAAAATATTTCTTTCATAAACCAGCTCTCTAACGAGAATTCCCCATTTTCCACCACACATCATCTCACTCAAAACATCAAAGGTGGGCACAAGAGGATGTCCAAAGGAAACAATCTTGAACCCCATAGCAATAATTGGAGTTGAATTTTTCCTCTTTACTTCAAATTCAATTTTTTGATTTTGCTCAGGTTCAGCAGGTATTGAAAGTTCGGGCTTTCTGTTTTTCTCTACAGAGGAAAAATATTTATATGCCAATTCTTTAACTTCTTCAAACTTTATCTTTCCCGCCACCGCAAGAATTGCATTTTCGGGGGTATAGAATTTTCTGTAATAATCGAGTACATCATCCTCTTTAATTCTGTCTAAATCCTTTTCAAGCCCAATAACTGGGAAACGATAGGGATGAACCTTAAAAAGCCTCTTCCAGAATTCCTCCATAAAATACTCAAGAGGATTATCTACCGATGAATACCTTCTCTCATCCTTTATAACTTCCATCTCTTCTTTAAAAGCTCTCAATTCTAAATTAACCATTCGATCGGCCTCCATACTTAGAAATTCCTCGAGAGTTCCTGGAGGCAAATAAACGTAATATATAGTGTAATCCTTTGTAGTGTAGGCGTTGTCATATCCACCAAGTCTCTGAATTCTTCTTGAATACTCTTCTGGTCCTATATTTTTTGTTCCTTTATACATCATGTGTTCCAGTATGTGCGAAATCCCCGTAATTCCTTCATGCTCCGTTCTACTTCCGGCTTCGTAAAGAAGAGCCGCTGCTATCATTGTGCTATCATCATCCTCATTTACCACAATTCTGAGACCATTGGGAAGGGTTCCTTTAAAAATTTTTAATTCCATTTTAGTAATCGAACTCCTTCTTCATAGCCCTTTGAATTTCCCTTTCTACAATCCTCTTCTTAATTTCTTCCCGCTTTTCATATAGTTTCTTGCCCCGACCAAGACCAAGAACAACCTTTATTAAGTTTCTTTTCTCAACAATCATCAGGGGTATTAAAGTTAGTCCCCTCTCCTTAATCTTCCCAATGAGCCTTTTTATCTCATAACGATGGAGCAATAATTTTCTTGGCCGCGTCGGATTTAGTTTGGAAACCTTATCCTTTTCATAAGGCGTCACGTGCATATTGAGAATGTAAGGCTCATTATCAATTATGTCGGCATATGCCTCTTTCAGTGAAACCTTGCCTTCTTTAATTGACTTAA
Organism: bacterium; assembly: GCA_030019025.1. Classification (NCBI taxonomy): domain Bacteria; species bacterium. The sequence continues at coordinate 54,858 of JASEFR010000001.1, read as the reverse complement.
CTTCACTACCCCTTAGAACAATCCCCGCTTCATAAGTCTCCAGAATCTCATAATCGTGGTAGGCTTTCTGGTTTTTCACGATGATTCTTTCAGGTTTTTTCTTCATCTTATTCGTAGCAAATCAAGATGCCAACTATGTCATTAGTTTCTTTTTCAATTCGGTAAAAATAGTAAATACCAAGATTTTTGTGCCTTACCTTTAAGGAAAAAAAGGGCTTAAATAAGTTCTCTCCCCATAAGTTTGCATATGAAAATCCAAAGAGGAAACCTGCAAACTTAGATGACCAGTAAAAGGCTGACTTAACCTCGTAATCGTTAACGCTGTAAAAATCGCCACCAACAAAATGGTAAGGGCCAAACAAATAAAGACTTACTGCTGACTCGTAGGATAGAGTTAATCCCAAAGACAGGCTTTCAAAAGCAAAAAGACTTCTGTAAAAATCAATATTTACCCAGGCTCTCGATTCACTGAAATCGGGGCCGTAAGCACGAATACCATTTAACGAATAACTAAAATTCACTAAGTCGGATGAAATCTTAACCTCCGCACTGCCTCGTAAAATGCCTGCGCTGTAATCACCTACTTTCTGCCCATAATAATCGTAAGATTCTACCTTTCCCGTCGAGAGAAGCCCAATATTGAAGCCAAAATTTTTGGTGCTTAAACCCGAGGAAAAACTCTTTAACCCCGCAGGGTAAATAACAATCCCACAGAAAACGGAAGGATTATAATACTCCTGCATCAAAAATCCTCTCTCATTCGCAATTGCAAAGGGCGAAAACACTATCCGTTCATAAGGATAACTGGTAAAAGCCTGAAAAAAAAGTATAAGCTTAACCATCAACCCTCTTCTGTGCTGAATCCAATCACGTTAAAGCCCTCACACCGAATGTATGGTAAAAGATCCGCCGCGGGAAGATCCAAAGTGTAAGACTCTGGTTGCCCTACATACTCCCTCTCCCTTGAAATTCCAGTTATATTATTGAAAAGTTCCTTAAAACTTACCTGAAATCTCAAGTTAGGTAGCCTTGACCATTGCTTCCCGTGTCTTACTCTGAAGGTTCCATCTCTTGTCATCCCTGTTAAAGTAAATGTTGTGGGATCAAGTACATTAACGTAATGGAGCCTCGTTATGTATATAACATCTGGTGACTCTTCAATGAGTTTCTGTACGCTCTTTTCACCACCCCTCAATTCCAAATGCCCCGCCAATGGAAATGAATTTATCAGGTCGAAAGCATGACCAGTTGTTCTCTTTCCCAACTTTTTTGCAAGTTTCTTATCGTAGATAAAATGTTTGAAAACACCGTTCTCAAAAATAGTGAGATTCTTTTTCTTAACCCCTTCAAAATCAAAAGGCATTGAAAAGTTCTCCTTCCTTAAAGGCCTATCTTCTAAAGTAAAACCTTCGGCAAATACTTTTTCCCCCTCCATGCCCTTCAAAAAGGATATTCCCATCTCAAGCGCAGAAGCTGAAAAACCAACATATTGCATAAAGTCAAAGACCTCTTTTAGAGCATAGGGTGAAAGTATCACTGTATATTTCCCTGGTTTTACATGAACATCCGGATATGCCATTTTTAGAAATTCCCTTATCCTCTGAGAATACTTATCATAATTTAAAGAATCAAGGTCGGGACTCGTGTGTTGTAGCCAAAAAGTATCTTTTTCTTCCGCATCTTCAACAACCATTGTCAGGTTTAAAGCAGTGTAGGAAAAGTCGGCTTTCAGACCTAAATTGTTGAAAACTCCAACATAATTCAGACTGGACCTTAATATGCCGTGGAAAATGAAGTCTTCAGAAAATTCTTTAAAGACTCTACCAAGAAACCTACACTTATCATCAGAACCCATTTCAGCCACAGCAGGGTCAACCTGTTCATGCTCCAATTCCTTCTGTTCCTCAGGATCAGGCAGGAATGGATCCTCTTTTGCGTTTAATGCACTTTCTTCAGCCATTTTCACTACCTCTAAAAGGCCATCCTTCGTAATGCAATTGGTAGTAGCGACACCACTTTTATTCCCAAATCTTACCCTGACGGTAACGAAAAGTTCATTAATCCTTCCATACTGGGTAATTGTGCTCTCCATATATCTGGCGTTGTCTTGAATCGAGTGAACGATCATTACTTCTACGACTTGCCCATTTGAAGCCTTAATTATATCCTGAGCAATTGAATGGTATCTTTCAGTGTCTATAAATTTTCCCATCTTTGACTGTCCACTCAATTTTACCCTTTACCACAGAATTATACAAAGGGGTATTATATGCCCTTGATTTAATAAACTCTCTATCAATTCTAACTTTTGCATCGGGATTAAACCCGAAGAAAGAGGCTCGGTAACCCTTTTCAATGACACCGAGTTGTTGGAGTCCCAATATCTCGGCAGGCCTCAAGCTCATACTCTTCACAAGTCTGAAAAGATCTATCTTCCCTGAATTGACAAGATTGTCGTACAAAACAGTAAAAGCAAAATCAAGCCATATCATACCGAAGGGCGCAGCATTAAATTCATCCATCTTTTCGAAATCGGCATGCGGAGCATGGTCTGTTGCAATCACATCAATAACTCCTTCCTTGAGTGCTTCAAGAAGGGTTTCTCTATCCTCTGCACTCCTCAATGGAGGGTTAACTTTGTAGTTAGTATCGTATTCAACAAGCTTACTTTCATCAAACAAAAGATGATGTGGTGTAACTTCAGCCGTCACTTTTATTCCTTCTTCCTTTGCTTTTCTTATAAGTTCAACACTGCTTTTAGAACTCACATGGGCGATGTGCAAACGACCGCCTGTAAGTTTTGCGAGTTCTAAATCCCTGAAAATGGCTATGGTCTCAGCAGCCACGGGCATCCCTCGAAGACCCAATTTCGTAGTGATTGCACTTTCGTTAGCAAGCCCCATATAGGTTAAAGCTTTATCTTCTGCATGAGAAATAACGAAACCATTAAAGAACTTAACATATTCAAGGGCTCTCCTCATAACACCGCTGTGCTGAACCCAAGTTCCATCATCGGAAAAGGCGACCGCACCGCCTTCATGCATATCAGCGAGCTCTGCCAATTCCAAACCCTTTCTACCCTTTGTTATTGCACCACAAGGTAAAACTTCAGCTTTATCCTCTTCCTTAGACCTTCTTATAATGTATTCTACGACACTTCTATTATCGCAAGGTGGATTTGTGTTTGGCATAGAGACAACAGCTACATACCCACCATGAATAGCCGCCAAAGTCCCCGTTCCAATATCTTCCTTATGCTCTTCTCCAGGCTCTCTAAGATGAGCGTGCATGTCCACAAGTCCAGGAATAAGCATAAGACCATTGCAATCAATAATTTCTGCATCAGACAAATCAATGGAAGGTTCAACAGCAACGATAATCCCTTCATCAACCAAAACATCAGCTTTTAAAACTTTTTGCCCCTTTACATCAACCACCATTCCACCTTTAAAGAGCTTTTTCCTCATGGACTTTTTCTCCTCGTATAAAAAGATACAAAACTGCCATCCTTATTGCAACACCGTTGGTAACCTGGTCTAAAATCAAAGACTCCCTTTCTTGAAGAAGATCAAAGTCCAGCTCTACCCCCCAGTTTACAGGCCCAGGGTGCATGATTACAGCATTTTTACTGGCTCTTTTTAACCTTTCTCTGGTTATACCAAAATACATTCTGTACTCACGAATAGTTGGGAAATAAGCTTCTTCTAATCTTTCCCTCTGGATCCTAAGAGCCATAATAACGTCTTTACCCTTTACTGCCTCATCAATATCGTAGCAAATCTCAACACCAAATTCTTTAAAGTACTCAGGCAAAAGCGGAGGAGGACCAGCTAAGGTCACATTGGCACCCAATTTTCTAAGTCCGAAAATATTGGATCGAGCAACCCTTGAATGAAGAATATCACCTACAATTAAGACATTCAGGCCTTCAATTTTGCCAAACCTGTCCTGCATCGTCAGCATATCGAGAAGAGCCTGAGTAGGGTGTTCGTGCGTTCCGTCACCTGCATTTATCACCGCTGCTTTTGTGTGTCTTGCCAGAAAATGGGGAGCTCCAGAGGCCCAATGTCGAATGATAAAAGCATCAGCTTTCATAGCATCGATATTCAACAGGGTATCCAGAAGAGATTCACCTTTTTGAACCGCTGAACCCTTCGTGGAAACGCTCACGGTATCAGCAGAAAGTCTCTTAGCTGCAAGATCAAAGGAGGACTGAGTCCTGGTAGATGGCTCGAAAAACATATTCACAACGGTTTTCCCTTTTAGTGTAGGAACTTTCTTAATAGGCCGTTCCAGAATTTCTCTCATAGATATTGCAGTTTCAAGGATAATCTCAATCTCTTCCCTTGTAAGGTCTTCAAGACCCAGAAGATCTTTTCTCTTTATTCGCATCTCCATCTTTTAACTCCTTAGAAATGATCTACATATTCCTGCGGATGAGGCAAAAGATTAATCCTATTATACTCTTCCATCTTCAAATCTACCCATTTGGTGATCAAATCCTCCGTAAAAACTCCGTCCACAGTCAAAAACTGGTGATCTTCTTTAAGGGCATCCAAGGCTTCTTTTAAATTAGACGGGAGAAGCTGAACCCTTCCAGACTTAACAGATTCCATGTCCACTTTCCCTTCAAAAGGCTCTCCAGGATCTAATTTATTCCTTATGCCATCCAAACCTGCAAGAATAATCGCAGCAATCCCAAGATAGGTATTCATTGTCGCATCAGGAGGCCTGTATTCAATGTCTACATCCTTTCCCTTTGCATAACCTGGAATTCTGACCGCTGCTGTTCTGTTAGCCAGTGCATAAGTGATGGCAACAGGAGCTTCAAAACCTGAGTAAAGCCTCTTATAGGAATTTGTAGAAGGATTTACAAAGGCACTAAGAGCACGCGCATGCCTCAGAAGTCCACCTATAAAATAAAGAGCCGTATTACTGAGGCCAAGGTTTCTTTCATTTCCATAGAAAATAGATTCCCCCTTTCTAGCTAAGTAGATATGAAAATGAAACCCATTTCCTGGCTCATTGAAAAGGGGCTTAGGCATAAATGTGGCCTTAAAACCATACTTTTCGGCTACACTTTTAATGACAAATTTGGCTGTTTCGATCTGATCACATACCTTGAGTGCATTACCAAATGCCAGTTCAACCTCGTTTTGACCGTACCCTCCCACCTCATGATGGTGGTATTTTACATTAATTCCAGCTTTCTTAAGGAATTGCACTATTTCGGTCCGGAGTTCAAAAAATGCGTCGTAAGGTTCCGCAATATGGTAGCTTGATTTCAATCTTTTCCCTTCCACAAATTCAATATAATAACCCGTTTCATCAAAATCTACTTCCTGAAATACATAGAATTCAAACTCTGGAAGAATATAAACCTCTTCCGCTACATCAAGTTTCCTTACAAGTTCAAGTGCTTTGCGAAGTACATTTCTCGGGTAAACGGGATATGGTTCATGGGTGTCGGAATAATAAAGATCTGAATAGACTACAAGAACTCCTTCCCTCACTGGGTCGATAAAGGCACTTTCAAGATCAGGTAGCAACCTCATATCTGAATTATGGACTTCTGCATATCCAGGCACACTCGATCCATCAATCCCTATGCCCTTATTAAACCCCTTCAAAAAGTATGAAGGCTCAATACTGACATGTCTTAACTTTCCGAGAATGCATTGAAACCAGAGATCAACGACTCTGATCTCACCCATCTCAATTAAATTCTGGATTGTTTTTACTTCCATTTTCCCCCCTTATAGATTTTCAATGTCAACCTTTCTAATGTTATTCGCCCTTTCGCCCAGAAAAAGGCTAATAAGACTTTCATAGTGAGGTGGAATATCGGTTAAGTATAAATCCAAGCTTCCACCCTCACTATTTAAAAGCCTATTTGCCTGCAAGTAATTATAAACTTCCTTTGCAACTTCTTCAGCAGGGTCAACGAGTACTATTTTATCTCCCAACACCTCTTTAATTGTAGCTTTCAACACGGGATAATGTGTACACCCAAGTATTACGGTATCCACCTTATCCTTTAATTCAAAAAGATAATGTTCAGCAATACTTTTTGCTATCGGTCCAGATGTCATTCCTTCCTCAGCAAGCGGAACGAAAAGAGGACAAGCCTTACCGATGACTTCATAGCCTTCAGGAAAAATTTTTTTGTGGGCCTCACTTTTCACTGTTGCAATTGTTCCAATCACTCCAACTCTCCTACTCCTGGTTTCTTTAATTGCGACCTTAACACCGGGCTCCACAACTCCAAAAAAAGGGACATCCTTAAAAGTTTCTTTTAAATAACCCAATGCCACGCTTGAAACCGTATTACACGCAACGACGATAAGCTTTACACCCATCTTTACAAGAAAATTTGCATCTTGAAAGCCAAATTTCCTTATCGTCTCCACCGATTTATTTCCATAAGGTACCCGCGCGGAATCACCAAGGTAAACGATATCTTCCTTCGGCAAAAGTTTTCTTATTTCCCTAACTACCGTAAGACCACCTATACCCGAATCAAATACTCCTATAGGTTTTTTATTAGTTGCTTCGTTCATAGGCAATTTTAAACTTTATTATACCGTCGACTATAGCCTCTGCAATTTTTTCCTGATACCTGTAATCCTTCAGCCTTCTCGCTTCATCTCTATTGGTTAAAAAGCCTACCTCAACGAGAACAGAGGGTGCATAAACTCCTTGCAAAACATAAAATCCGGCCTGTTTGACCCCCCTATCAATGCTACCACCAAGGTTCACAAGTGACTCCTGCACGAAATAAGCAAGATCCTGCGATTCTTTCAAAAACTCATATTGTGCCATATCTCCAAGGATCATGGTCAAAATATCACCATTATCGGCTTTTTTATCAACTTCATACTTGATAACTGAGTTTTCAAAGGCGGCCACAGATCTTTCCCATTCGGTTCTGGCTTCGGAAAGGAAGTAAGTTTCAATGCCCCGTGCCTTACTACTTCGAGGTGCGTAATTACAGTGAATCGAAACAAAAAGGTCTGCCTTGTTTCTCTGGGCAATCCGTGCCCTTTCTCCCAACGTCACAAAATAATCGCCATTTCTCGTTAAAATAACCTTAATCCCCAGCTTTTCAAGCCTCTTCTTCACCTTTCTTGCAATCTCCAAAACTACTTCTTTTTCTTTAACTCCATTTGCCACCGCCCCCGGGTCATGTCCACCGTGTCCAGGGTCTATTACTACGACTCTGATTTTTCTTTCATAGGTTTTCTCTGACTGAGCTTCCATTTTTTCAGAAACAACAGGAACTTGAGGAGTGCCAACTTCTGTTGGAACGCTTTCCTGGAAAGTCAAAACCAGTGACATAGGCCTTTTTGAAACGGAATACTTCACACCATCATTAAGAGTTATAAGAAAGGTGACACCCTCAGAAGTGTGCCTTATACGAACAGTTTTAACAAACTCCCCATATATCTTTCTGCTTGCCAAGCCGCTGTAAAAACCGCTTTTTATGAAAATGTAAACCGTATCACCACTTTGAAAAACAAGGGGTGAAAGGTCTTTATTATGATCAATTCTCAACGAATCCCCATCAAGAACAAAACTCTTAACGCTTGGCGGATATTTCGAAATAATATAGCGCTTGTTTTTATAATCCCAGTAGTAGGTTTGAGCCTCAGAAAACCAGGTTAAAATATAAGCCCATGTTTCTGCATCAAGAAAAACCGCGCTGTCATCAATATAAACATTCTCGAGGGGTATAGTATCATTTCCAAGCCAGGCTTTTTTCTTCTCTATATTTAACCTGGCTTTCTTAGCAGCTGAATGAAGCTCAATAACAGAATCTGACACAAAGGACTTACATTTAATAAAGTTAACAACATCTCTATAAGGGATAAAATCAACACCACCAATATTTAGTGGGTTGAATTTTACCGTTTCAAAGGCTAACAAAACCTGTAAGAAAATACTCCACACGTCTATATTTTAAAGAAAAGCTCAAGTAATTCCAATAAGACTGAGGGGGCAGGGCAAAGCCCTGCCCCCTCATGAAAATTTGAAAACCGGCGCTATCCAATATTTGCCTTAAGAATCTCCATTGCCTCTGACAACCCGGGAACTCTTCCTGCTACGACTACTTTACCATCAATAACGGCAGCCGGAGTTATCATCACACCATATTTAGCAAACTCCTTGGGATCGTAAACATGAACTACCTCCAGATGATCACCAAGCTGGGCCACTGCATCTCTGAAAACCTTTTCAAGAGCCTTACACTTTGGGCATCCCGAGCCAAGTATTAATATCTGCTTCATAGCCTTCTCCTCCTTTTACAGTATATATTTTCCAAAAATAACCCCCAAAAATGTTCCAAGCAATACTATCAATGGGACATAAAGGAGAGCTTTCTTAACTCCAAATACTCTTGCAATGGCAATCCAGTTAGGAAGAGAAAGCCCAGGACCCGTGAGCAAAAGAGCCAGCGCAGGCCCCTTTGCCATTCCAAGCTTCATTAATTTATCAACAAAAGGCGCTTCCGTCATAGTGGCAAAATAGGAAATGGCTCCAAACAAAGTAGCGAAGAAGGAAGAGCTTGCATTATTCTTCCCGACCAATTTGGTAACAACCTCATGAGGCAACAAAACCCCCACAATCCCAACGATGAAAACACCCAGTAACATTAGGGGAAATATGATTTTTACAAACCACCACGTCTCCGATAACCAGATCTTAACCTCTTCTGACTTTAGTGTGAATAAAGAATAAACTACAACGACTGATGCAAAAGCTAAAAATACCAGCACTTTATAGATATATGGGCCAGTCCTCACAAGATAATTTGGCATAAGAAGAGAAAAAAGTACAAGTACCATCAAAATTAGATGCTTTAAACTAAGTAGTGGCTCATCTGCAACATGCTTGGGTGCTTGAGGAACATCTCGTATTTCCTTACCAAAGACAAGATCCATAACTAATCCCACTAAAACTGCTACAAGCACCGCTGCGAGTATTCTAACCCCCGCCATCTTAGCGCCAAGAATAGAACCGGTGTAAGCAAGGGCAAGGACGTTGGCAGCCGGTGCAACCCACAGAATGATAAATGCAACACCTATTGTTGCACCTGCGAAGTAGAGTCCACTGGCAACGGGAATTACGGTACAAGAGCACGCTGCGATTAAAAAACTTCCGACAATGGCAAGAATATATGCGAGAGCTTTATGAGATGTAGAGCCTAAATATTGTAATACCTTGTTCTTATTCACGAAGGTAACCATCGCTCCCGCAAGGAAAAAGGCAGGAACAAGGCATGTAATTGTATGTTTTCCAATATAATCAATTATTGCATAAATCCCACCTTCCAAAATCTTTAGAAGAAATTCCATTAAACCCGCTCCTTTTTATTTTATATCAATCAATTATCTTCCACAATGATATCCTTTGGGATTTTCTCCTTTCATAGTATCCTTTTTTAAATTAATTCGCCCTTTCCCCGTATCCTACTTTTTCTGCAATTTCATCTGCAATCCTTCTCGCTTCCTCATCATCAATATCCAGAGTCGGTATCTTTTTCACACCCATATCCTGAATCACGAATTCAAAATCTATTTTTATTCCAAGTTTCTCAAAAATCTTTGAAACACATTTCGAAGCACATCCATTGATAACAATAACCCGTTTCGCACGTTTTGCAATATTGATATGTGTCTCAGACCCAGCACCTACCGCTGCAGTGCAACACATTCTCGCTCCAATGTTTCTATTTGTAAGGTCAATTGCAACATAGTTCGCAACCTGGCCCACACTGGCCGCCCCATCGCAAGCAAAGATTATATCGAGGCCTTCAGCATCTTTGTGACATCCTGGTAAGAGATTCCATTTCTTTTCTTTTACATCCATTTTTCCCCCTCCTTAACTGTTGTTTTTAAGTTTTTCTTCAAGCTCTTTTTTCACCCTAACCAGTACCTGCCTTTTCCTGATGATTTCCTTAACGATATCCCTATCAGGAAAAGAAATGGCACCGTAAATACACCATACTTCACAAGAAGTACACCCCACCATACAATTTAATGGTCTTGCAACAATAGCCTTTCTCCTTACGGTATCGTAATCAAAAACATTTCTTCCACAAGACACAACGCACATTCCACATCCAACACATTTCTCATGGTCAATCGTTGGAAACCATTCAATTTCCTCCCTTGGAACGCCCTTCCAGGTAGCAAATTTAGGGTCGAGCTTAATTCCTTGGCTCATAATTTTACCTCCTTTTATCCTCTAAATTTTCTGATTTCCAATCATGGTCAATTTTTAAGACACATCTTTGATCTTCCCCGCGGAAGGATACTCTCTTCTCCAAGAGTTCCATTTCTCGCCCAACAGCCTCATCTGGGATACTCTTTATCAATTCTACAAGCAGATTAAAAAACGGATCTTCAAACTCTGGAATGTAATACATGACGCCTCTACCTATCTTTTGTTCTTCAACAAGTCCAGCTTTGCGAAGCTCATTAAGGTGTCTTGATGTATTATAGTGTGTATCTTCGATAGAATCAGCAAGTTCACATACATAAAATTTATCTCCCTTTTTGGCTAAAAGTGTAAATAACTTGAGCCTTTTGGGGTCTCCGAGGACTTTTAATATATCTGCATATTTGCGCATATGTAAATTTTAACATATGATTTGTGTTCTGTCAATAAGGTCAGACCAGATTGCGTGCTAACAATGAGAAACGGGATTCGCAGAATTTTTCAGCCTGAGACCGACAGTTAGAATGGAAAAATAAGCAATATGCAAATCTCTAAAAATCACCAGGGCACTCTAAAAATCACTGGGGCGCGTGGATTCGAACCACGATTGCAGGATCCAAAATCCTGTGTCCTGCCAGTTGGACGACGCCCCAGTAGTATAATAATTTTAAAGGATAAAGACTGTAAACTCCACAAAACGCCTCGAAGAGTTAAATTGCCTTCAGTACATGTCGGCCAATATCAGAATAATATTTAAATGAAAAACACCCCATAAACAAAAAACACGGGGCCGACGAGATTTGAACTCGCGACCTTCCCCCGTCACGGGGGACGTTCTAAACCAGGCTACGTCAGTATTTCTTTGAGGACATCTTCGCGACTCAATCGCTTTAACCTTTTTTCAAAATGCATAGCCTCTCTTCTTGTATCAAATATCTTGTAGGCAACAAGTTTCCAAGGACCCTTGTTGCGAGTATAATTCGACCTTCCCTGGTTATGGCGTCTGAGTCGTTCCTTAAGATTGTTTGTATGCCCTATGTAAAATTTACCTGTGGATAGACTCTGGATGACGTAGACGAAAAACGGCATAACAAAAAACACGGGGCCGACGAGATTTGAACTCGCGACCTCCGGCGTGACAGGCCGGCGTTCTAAACCAGGCTGAACTACGGCCCCGTGTAAGTAGTATAATAATAACACTTCACCCACAAACTTTCAAGTGGTAAGAACTCTGCAATGATTTCTATTATAAAAGCTGTGTGCATTAGAAACTCAGCACCAAAATCTATCCTGATACACAGAGAAAACAATAGTTTTTAAATGCCCACCGAGGTTCTTTATATCCTTCTTTAAATTCAAAAGACCTTTACAATTCATACTAAATCGCTATAATCTAAAAAACACTTTTGGGAGGTTGAAATGGAAAATAAAAAGGTGCAAGAAATTTTAAATTTTGCAAAGTCATTGGCAGAAGGGCGTAAAGACTTCGTTGTTGATACAGACCATCTTCTGCTTGCGCTATTTAAAGTCAAAGAAGATAACCCCTTTAGAAAATGGCTTTTGGAGCACGAAGTTAACCCCGATGCCGCGGAAAGGGAAATTGAGAAAATCATATCGAATCTTCAGAACCAGATCTCGAAAATCACCGATTCCTTTAAAGAAGCTTTGCTCTCAAAGCAAGGGGAATTATCAGAAAGGCACGGAGTCTCCTTCGCTAAATCAATAATGGAAGCCTTCCTCGATCACCTTATCACTCAGCTTGAAAAAGAAGCCAAAGGTGAACGGGAAAGGGACTTCGCTACTCTTAGAGTGAGGAGGTGGGTCCCAACAAGGTCAAGGACTTTTTCAATATTGGAAGATTTCTTTTCAGACTTCTTTGAGGAATTTTTCCCACAAGAATCGACAGGAAACTGGGTGATGCGAGAAGAGACTATCAGAGTGCCTAGGTCTTTCGTTAATAAAATTCGCGAAGTTTGTAGACAACACTCCTTAGACGAAGAATCCACTAATAAAGTCATATATGACCTTACCGACATGGAAGACAGAATGCAGTCAACACTCGTAGACCTCTATCATAATGGCATTGACTCAAGGAGAATAGTTTTAAGACTGAAATACGAGATCAATGGCAAAAGTCCGGAAGTGAAGAACTCTTTTTACCTCGAAAAAATCCTAAAGGACGCAGAGAAAGACGGTGAAATTACCATCTCAGGCATAATAGACGCTCTTAAAAACAACACTTCCAGCGTGGGAGGTTTTTATCTCTCACAGCTTTTGCAATCATTACAAAATATTAGGAGGGAAAATATGAAAGATGTTAAAAGTGAACTTCAGGAAATAGAAAAACCGGATCTGGAAAAGTACACGGTTGATTTAACCAAACTTGCCAAAGAAGGGAAACTTGACCCCGTCATAGGAAGGGAGCAGGAAATTGAACAGATGATAGAAATACTATCAAGAAGGCAGAAAAACAATCCTGTTTTAGTGGGTAAAGCAGGAGTTGGAAAAACCGCAATTGTTGAGGGACTCGCTCAAAAAATTGTTAAAGGTGAAGTTCCAGAACTGCTTAAAAACAAGAGGATTCTTCAGCTTGACATGGCGGGTTTACTCGCAGGCACAAGGTATAGGGGCGACTTTGAGGAGAGACTCAAAAACGTTATTAACGGGGTAAAAGAAGCTGGAAATGTAATATTGTTTATCGACGAAATCCACAATATCGTCGGCGCTGGAAGAGCCGAAGGTGCCATGGATGCCGGCAATATCCTTAAGCCAGCCTTGGCCCGTGGTGAATTCCAGGTCATAGGGGCGACTACCCCGGAAGAATACAGAAAATACATTGAAAAAGATCCAGCCCTTGAAAGGAGATTCCAGCCCATTTGGGTTGAGGAGCCTGATATTGAAAGCACGATCCAGATCTTGAAAGGCTTGAAACCGAAATACGAAGAGCATCATCAGGTACAAATTTCAGACGAAGCTATAGAAGCTGCAGTTAAGCTTTCACACAGATATGTGCAGGACAGAAATCTTCCCGATAAGGCGATAGATGTTCTTGATCAGGCCTGTGCAAGGAAAGCTATTAAAGTAAAAGGCGAAACCGCTGACAAAAGCAAGATTGAATCTCTGGAAGCTAAAATCAAAGAGCTTGAAGAAAAAGCTGAAAAATTAGACAAAGAAGGTAAGATTGAAGAATGGGAAAAGGTCATAGATGAATTAAAGAAAGTCAAGAAAGAATTGCAGAAAGCAAAATCCCAGCAAAAGGAAACAACAAAACCAGTAGTTACTTACGAAGATGTTGCTGAGGTAATTTCTCGCTGGACAGGAATACCTGTGTCTAAGATGATGGAAGAAGAAAAAGACAAACTCCTGAACATGGAAAGCTATCTCCACAAGAGAGTAGTTGCCCAGGATGAGGCCATAACTGCAGTTTCAGAGTCCATAAGAAGAGCTAGAGCCGGAATATCTGATCCAAGAAGACCTCTCGGAACTTTCCTATTCCTTGGGCCCACTGGGGTTGGAAAAACTGAACTTGCCAAAACCCTTGCAGAATTTCTATTCGGTAACGAGGATGCACTCATAAGACTTGATATGTCAGAATTTAAGGAGGAACACTCTATTGCAAAACTTATTGGTGCTCCCCCAGGTTATGTAGGGTATGAGGAAGGTGGTAAACTTACCGAGGCGGTAAGAAGAAAACCCTATTCGGTGATTCTCCTCGACGAAATTGAAAAGGCGCATCCGAGGGTATTTGACCTATTCCTGCAAGTATTGGATGATGGACGGCTTACAGATTCCCAGGGTAGAACTGTTTCCTTCAGGAATACGGTAATCATAATGACTTCTAACATAGGAAGTGAATACCTGAGAGAAGTCTCCAACAAGTTCAATGCAAAATATGATAAAATTCTTTCTGAAATGCAGGCCCTCGAAGAAAAGAAGAAGGAGAATCTGATTGACGAAGAGTATTATAAAAAAGAAATAGAAAGACTCAGTAAAGAAAGAGAACAACTGGAAAAAGAGTTTGAAGAAGATTTTAACAAGGCAAAGGAACTCGTTCTCGAAAGTGTGCACAGATACTTCAGACCAGAATTTCTTAACCGTATCGACGAAATCGTTGTGTTCCATCCATTAAAATGGGACCAGATACTATCCATTGTGGACATCCTCATCGACAATTTGAGAAAGAGACTTGAAGAAAGGAACATTAAACTAAAGCTGAGTGATACTGCCCGTTCCTTGATTGCAAGGAAGGGATTTGACGTAACGATGGGCGCAAGACCACTCAAGAGGCTGATTCAGAAAGAAATAGAAAACAAACTCTCCAGTATGCTTCTAAAGAACGAATTTAAAGATGGCGATACGATCCTAATTGACGCCGCAGGAAACGAATTTGAAATCAAAAAATTAGATAAGGAAGAGTAAAAACCAAAATGGGCGGGATCTCTCCCGCCCATTTTGGTTTTCTACCGATAAATCAAATATACAAACCCACTACTCACTGCCAAAGAAAACAACGTAAAGGGAAGTCCTATCTTTGCGAAAGTCCAGAAGTTGTGTTCATAATTATTTCTCTTTAAAACACCCAGAATGGTCACATTAGAGAGAGAACCAATCGGTGTGATATTACCGCCTATGGTGGTCCCCAGTAACATTCCAAAAATGAATAGATACATATTTACACCAAAGGAGTCTGCCATCAACTTTGCAACAGGAAGCATCGCCATCGTGTAGGGAATATTATCTACAAAGGCTGAAACAACCATTGACACTACTACAATTAAAATATAGCCTGCAAGAACCGGATTTGAACCAAGGTTTTTTGAGATTGAAACGAACCAGTTTGCAAGATTTTTTATAAAACCGCTGTAACTCAAAGACCCCACAAGAATAAATATCGCTATAAGGAAAAAGAAGGTCTGAAAATCAATATGTTTCAAAAGATCAATCTCCTCATTAACTCTTCTACGGTAAAAAGCAAGAGTCCAAACAACGGAAATTACAATGAAAAAAGCGCAAATATAAACAATATAGTTAGCCGGTTTATTTTGTATAAATGAACTAAAAACGAGAGCAAGAACATACCCGGCAAAAAAGAAAATTGGTGTTCGAGACTTTAAACCTTTTTCTTCAACAAATTCGCTGAAATCTGAATGTTCTATCCTCTTGAAGCTTAACCTAAAAAGAAGAAAAAGCACCAAAAGGCCAGAGATGAATCCCAACTGAACCGCAAAGAAAAGCGATGGTCTATAATTCATTGCCTTTAAAAAGAAAAAATCAAAGAAATCCATGTTAGCGAACATCGCAGTAAGAATTGATGGAGAATCACCAATAAGTAGGGCGGATCCCTCAAGGTTCGCAGCTACTGACATTCCTATGAGAAGATTAGAAGGATTCACTTTTAGTTTTTTGCTGACCTCAAGGCCCACTGGATAAAGAAGTAAAATCGTTGCCACGTTCTCCATAAAGCTCGAAATCAATCCCGTGAGGGCAACAAGAGCAAGCATGACATAAAGTCGAAGTCTTAAGGGATCCTTGGTCTTTTTTGCAATGAAATTGATGGTTCGGATTGCCACGTAATCAATAAAGCCAACTTCATAAAGAAGAGCAGTAATTATACTTGTGGCAATAAAAATCGCAAGGACATTTGGATTTATGGAAAATAATGCATATTTCAAAGGCAGTAGCTTTAAAAGCAGCAGTGCCAGAACCCCCGCCCATGCGGCTAAAAGCTGATGCTTTCTGAAAATGAGAATTAAAAAATAGGTTGTAAAAAAAATGACCACCGTTAAATTCATATAATAATTTTTGTGCAAAGGCCACGTTTTTAAAAATGGTGTGGCTATACACTATTCTTTATTTATGATACCACACGTTAATGGTTCACCAGAACAACCACTTAACCTTCACAGCATAAATTCTTTCAGCTGTCTCAAAGCCCGTATCATTCCGATTAAAGAGCTGATTCAGGACTATATAAAGCGTTGAACGTGGTTTGATTTCCCAGGAGTAATAGACGGCAGCCCTTACCTGATAGAGATTCCATCTACTCCCATCTTCCTTAATCAACACTGGATTGGAGGCAACACTGAACTCCATAAAGGGTGTAAAACTATATGTCAGGTAAACATTCGAGCTTACAGTGGTTGCAAGATGGTGACCGGTTGTATCAAACTCTATCCATCCATCCAAATTGAAAGAAGTGGATAACCTTTGAGATAGAGGGAACCCCATACCTCCCCAAATCGTCCCCTGCCAGGCAAGGAAACTTCTCCTGTAATTCCACCAATATTGTGCTAACCCACCTGCCCAGACGCTGAGTTTTTTTATAGAGGCCCATGCATTAAAATTACCGGATTTACCCGTATACACAACGCCCTGGTCACAGTCCTTTCCATATCCAACAGACAAATGTAAACCAATACTTGCAGGCTCTCTTAAATTTGCATTAACCTCAAAATAAGAATTCCGAGACCAGAATTCATCTTCTTTTTCCTTACCCCAAACCCCTCCCAAAAATACGTTGTAAAAAGAGACCTTCCCCTTACTCGAAAAATTCATGTAGTTAATTCCAGTAATTAACTCTTTATCACCCGGCGAATGTTTAGCATATCCCATTGGGCTTACATCAAAGTAATCATTCGCAAAACTTCCTTTTAAAATTCCACTCCAGTTCTCATTCATCTGAAGATATGCTCCTCCCTGCAATAAGCAACCTGCATTTTCCGAAGTATCCCTGTTCATTACAACCTGCCAGGCTACCTGACTCTTATTCCACCTGAGAGCACCGTCGATATCAAAGGCCATAGCCCAGTAGTTTTTCTCAAGATTTTTTTTGTAAGTTTGGATAATCCCTATTTCTGAATTTCGGGAGAAATATTTCTTGGCCCTAAAGACGTTCCAGGATGTCTTCCAGGCGGAATCGGAAACACCGAATTTCCTATCGGTAAGACAACTAAGAAATCCAAGTTCCCATCTGTTCAATTTCCCGGCATACTTAAGTCCAAATAAAATTGGAACTTCACCTGAACCATCTCGAAGTCTCCTACCTATCCGTCTGGAATAAAATACTTTTGCAGGCCGATAAAAGCCATAATTATTCCCAAATCCAGCAGCTTCAAAGATTTCTGCACCCTCCAGAAAGAAAGGCCTTCTTTCAGAATAATATATCTCATACTTCTCAAGACTTATTGCGAAAGGATCGGATTCTATTTCAGCAAAGTCAGGGAGAATTGTAAGATTCAGGGTGGATGCTTCTTTTCTAAATGTCACATCTATACCGGCCCACGGATGCATTTCCCCTATCCTTGAAGAATCTGTTACCGCACTATAAGTATTTTTCACAAGTGCCACAGGATAAAACTCCACCGGAGAGCCAACCACACGTGGAGAAACACCTTTCAAAAGGCCAAATTTCGAAACCCTTATTTCTTCATCTTTATCTGGAAGAATCCAGTAAGAAGTCTCCCTCTTCTCGTCGCAGTACACTGCGAATTGTACTCCCCATACATTTTTATCTTTTGCAAACCTGAGATTTTTAAATGGTATCTTAAATTCCACAAAAAGAAACCAATTTCCCTGCTTATCCTGGAACACTCCTACCTTACTATCCCACACCCCATCCCAGCTGCCGTCTACCCTTCTCCCATCTTCAAGAACCATACCATCATCACGCTCTCCCGAGGAAGTGACCGTAAAGTAATATCCAGAAACACGCGAAAGAAGAGGATCAAGGTAGACGGTGTAAGATTCATTGTGCCCACTGAGTGATGTAGAAGGTCTCATATCCCTGTAATTGGTTATGAAAAGGAAATAGAGATTGCCATCATCTTGCAACACCTTGGCCACGGTAGGATAGGTTGATGTAGAACCATAATACGGATAAAATTGCCTGATTATCAAAACTGAATCCGCAACATTCCACACTTCGTCTGCTTTTCCATCTATTCTTACTTCACCACTTTTCACCTGTTTGACTTCAATCCAATCCTTTTCAAACCCCACACCTACCAGCGAAAGTACAAGCAACACCTCTATCATCATTCAACCTCCCGATACTAAAGCTGTATTAGTGTCATATGGATATAATACAGTTGAATGCATGTATTGTCAAAAAACTCTTCCATGTCCTTTCACGATACGTAAAACAAGACTCGCACCGCTATCTCAGCCCAAATTACTACCACCCCATTTTAAAATGCCTCTATTTTTCTTTCAACTATCCACAATCATGATGCAGCCTGCTGAAATACTGGCAACTACACCATTAGAATCTTGCTCATTTTAACACCTTGCATTATATTTCAACCATGAAAAAGTTCATATCTATACTGTTAATCTTCGTGTCCGTACCTGCCTTATTAAAGGCAACATTCTTTGATTTAACACTGTCATCCACACTGATCGAATTAGACCCGGTAATGACCGCCCAAGGCTTCTCAGGCATCACCCTGTTTGAGAGTACTGTGTCCACCTACGGAAACCTAGCTCTTCTGGCTGTCAGGGGAACGTCCATCACCTATATAAACGAACAGTGTAAGATTCCTGTCGATTGTATTTATTCCTTCGTTTCAGCAATACCAAGACAACCCCAATGGCTTCCAGGGCTTGCAACTGATATGCGTGTATGCGTGCTTATTATTATGAATACACCATAAAACCATTCTCAAAAAACCTCTGGAAATTTTCATCTCCAGCCTTTTCATTCTACAGGTTCAAAATCACTTACGGCATCTTTTCATACTCCACATCTCAAGGTCGCTACATAGAATGGACACCCTACGACGAAATAAAGGCAGTTGGAATAGGCACAAATATAGATTCCATGTTGCTTGCAGGAATCAGGGCAAAGTACTATGACTCATACCTCGCTCCAGAAGAAGTATTGGAAGACTCCTCTGGGACAGGAGATTGTAGAGCAAAAGGATTTTTGTACGATTTCGGTCTCATTGCCAATACAAAGATGGGACTTCGTTATGGAGTAAGCCTTCTTAACGTTGGTAACTCGATAAAATACACTTCTCAAAGTAATGGCCCCCACCAACTTCCATAAGACAGGAAGTATCCTTTAACTCCTACGATTTCATAAAATTTTTAAAAGATATAACAGGTATAGAGAGGTTATCAATTCTCAATAATCTCGCTGGATTTACATATTCCACAGCAATCTGGACAGATATAGCTGGAGACTTACGCGAAACATGGAAGGGGAAAGGATACGAAATTAATGTTTTAAACCTATTTACTATTAGAAAGGGCTTTTTCAAAGACACGTTAGGAGCCAGAATAGGTGAAACAGATGGATTTGGATTCAAACTTGGAAACATTGCATACAATTTTGCAAATGACAGTGCAATATATAACTCTCCTACGCCAAAAAAACTGGAGAGTATCCCTTACCCTCACAGATGATACAACATCGCTTAAAACCATTAAAAAATTAATAGGGAGAAATAACACAGTAAAGTTAATGGGGATACTTGCCCCAGGAGGTGGTCATCTTATTATAGGTGAAAAATACCGGGGTATTCTTTTCTTTGGACTTACAAACCTGTTCCTCAAGGCCGCGGAAAAGGAAACACACATTGCTAAAACAGCATTCATACTTTCAGGTGCGGGGGTTTACATATATTCCCTTATAGATTTGAGCAAAACTTTGCACTCAAGGTAAAAATTTTTCAAATGATAGATGGGTATATATCGTTGTTGCAATGTAGCTGGCACATACTATGTCGCTTCATGGGCAGATAGTTCTGGAATACGAGGATTCGACCTATACAAGAAATAATATCCCAAATTGTTGCCTTATCTTTACTTTATTTAGTTAAAACTCAATTTTCCTTGAAACTACTTCATTTTCAGCCTTTCATTTAGCCGGTAGTTTGACAATACGGGCGTAAAAGTTTAAAATCTCAGAAAACCGAGGTTTTGCGATGATCAGGTTAGCGTAAAAACTTTGTCTATTACTATCTATATCATTTATCATTTTCCCCTGAGGAGGTTATTATGGAAGGAATTCAAGTTTGCGATTTGAAAAAAAGTTATAAAGTCGAACAGGTAGAAGCCGGTTTATGGGGGGCTATAAAATCTCTTTTCAAAAGAAAATACGAAAAAGTTGTAGCCATCGATGGGATTACCCTCTCAATATCCAAAGGTGAAATGGTTGGCTTAATTGGGCCCAATGGGGCTGGAAAAACTACATTCGTTAAAATCCTCTCAGGTGTCTTATATCCCGATTCTGGTTCAGTAACGATTGATGGATTTAAACCATTCAAAAGAGATAAAAAATTTCTTGAGAAGATTGCACTCTTCACCGGACAAAGAGGATTTCTCTCAACCATAATATGGGACATCGAACCCCGGGAAGGGTACGAATTGATAAGAGAAATCTATAACATTGACAGGTACACCTTCAAAACAAGGCTCACAAAACTCATCGAGCTTTTGGAAGCTGGTGAGATTGTAAACAAACCTCTCAGAAAGCTCTCTCTTGGCGAAAGAACTAAAGTTGAGCTCATTGGAGCTATTTTGCATAATCCCGAATACATTTTCCTTGATGAACCCACAATTGGCCTTGACTTATTATCACAGAAGAATCTTTGGGACTTTATTAAGACCTATAATAAAAAGACAGGTGCCACGATCCTTATTACAAGCCACTATGTGAGAGACTTAGAGGAGCTTGGAAAGAGGGTGGTAATTATAAACAGAGGGAGGATAGTTTACGACGGAGACAAAGAAACAATTAAACAGTCCATGGGAGATATAAGGCACATAAGAGTGAAGGTAAGTAATCCCTCCTGTGAAATAAATTTACCCGGCTTCGAGCAAAAAGACGAATGTCTTGTAGGGGAAGTGCTTCGAACCAAAATACCAGAAATAATTCAAACTCTTAATAACCTTAATGGGGTAGAGGATGTACAGATCGAAGATCCACCCTTAGAGTCGTTGATCAGAAAGATTTACACGGAGGGTGGTTTATGAAAAAATATCTTCCCTTTGCCGCTGTGACAATTAAAGATCTGTTCAGGTGGAGAGCCAATGTAATCCTCCAGAGTACAATGTTCCTCCTGCCCCTTCTTGGTTACTTCTTTTTCTTCAAATTGCTTTATACAAATAATTTTCACCTTGGCAATTACAACTTCAAAGAGCTTTTCACATACTATTTCTGGGCGCTTTTAGCTTATACGACAATGCCATTTACCGGGTCTTATGAGATTGTCGAGCAAATTAAGACCGGTGTTATTGTACACTACCTCTCAAAACCAATTAACTTCGTGTATTCCTGGATAGGGCTTATAACTGGAGGAACGATAGCATGGTTTTTCTTCTTCATTCTATCTTCAGCTCCAGTAATCTTCTTCCTCAAAAATTATTTTATTATTCCTACACCACAGAATATCATGTTAGGAGCACTTTTCTTAATTCTCGGATACATTTTAAGCCTCTTTTTGGGTTTATCCCTCTCCCTTACCGCCTTTTTCGTTGGTGACCCTTACGGGGTCTACGATATTTACGTTATGACCCTGGGCCTATTGGGTGGTGCCATTATTCCCGCTGACTTGCTTCCGAAGGCTTTACAATACCTCCCGTTCAAATACATATATTTTACCCATGCAAGAGCTTTCACGGGTGGAGTAGCCAATGTTTTAAAGGAACTAACTGTTTGCGTATCATACATCCTCATTTTCTGGCTGCTTGTCAAACTACTGTGGACTAAAGGATTAAAACGATACGAAGCCTTTGGGGGGTAGCTTATGAAAGAGCTAAAATTCATTCTAACTCAACTTAAAATTAGATTCAGAAACCTCACCATTTTCAGAACCTCTTTTTTGCTTGAGTTCCTTGGTAAAACATCCTGGGTTATAGGCTACATTATTTTCTACAAAATCGTTTTTACCTTTGCAAATAACATAGGGGGATGGGACGGCCCATCTCTCCAGATGTTAGTTGGTACTGCAGGGGTCGTTTTTGGACTCTTCAGCACCTTTTGCAATTATGGCTCAGGGAATATCTCTAACCTCGTAAGGAAAGGGAACGTTGACTTTTACCTGACCAAACCTATTTCGGCCCCTTTTATAATTCTATTCAGATATGCAAACATACCCTCTTTATTCAGCATTATTCCTTCTCTCTTCGTTTTCTATCTTGGCCTCAATGCTTCCGGATTTAAGGGTATATCAAACCTTTTACTCTGGCATGTCTCAGTTATTTTGTCCTTTTTCATCTACTCCTTTCTCCACTTCCTACTGGGCCTTCTCTCTTTTAAATATGTTAACCTCCCCGCCCTAACCTGGATCATCTACGACTTAGCGGAATATGCAAAGTACCCGTATAAAATATTTCCTGTAATACTTCAGAAACTCCTCCTCTACGTGATACCGATCTTACTGGTAACAAACTTTCCGGTTCTCATACTCGAGGGAGAACATGAGCTTCTTATTGTTCAAATTACCGTGCTAACAGTTCAGATACTTCTAATCCGTATCCTTTTCCCACTCGCCTCCAGAGCTTATCAAGGGTCAGGCACATATGAAATTTAAGAACACACAAGACGGTATTGTAAAACCAAGAGGTGAATTTAAAAACTGAAGATTAGACAAAAATAGCTGAAGTTTGATAATTTTGCCTTAAAAAAGTAAAATTTTTATTGTGGAACTTATGAGAAAATAGGAGGCAAGATGATAAAAATTGGTGCTATTGTGCCCGATTTCACATTGAAAGACCAGAATGGGGGACCATTTCTATTAGGTTCCCACAAGGGCAAAAAGATACTCCTGTCCTTTCATCCCTTAGCCTTTACTGAGATTTGCAGCCAACAGATGAAAGCTTTAGAACAAAATTACGAGAAGTTTGAAAAACTAAATGTGATCCCTGTTGGAATAAGCGTTGATCCGATCCCTTCTAAACAAGCATGGGCTGAGAAACTCGGGATAAAGAAATTAAGAATCCTTTCCGATTTCTGGCCGCACGGTGCCGTCGCAAAATCACTCGGCATATTCAGAGAAAACGAGGGTTTTTCGGAAAGGGCAAACATAATAGTAGATGAAGAAGGGAAGGTTATTTTTGTCAAGGTATATGAAATAAAACAACTTCCAGACCTCAGAGAAATATTTGAGTTCTTAAATGGAAAATGATAGAACTTCAACCGGTATGGCTCATGCAGCCGATCCCCTACATGGGAGAAGAATTAGATGGGGATTGGATTGTCGAGCCTAAGGTTGATGGTTGGAGACTTCAAATAATAAAAACTGGGGGCAAGATCCAGTTCTGGGGAAGGAGATTGGAAAAAAGCCCTAACTGGACCGACAGATTGGATTACCTCTCGGTTTTTCTCCATCACATTCCCGATAACACAATTCTCGACTCCGAACTTTATTCAGAAAAAGGAAGAAGATTTATTCCTTCACTTTTTAAGAAAAACCCCGACGTCAAACCAATAATAATGGTTTTTGATGTTATCTACCTCAACGGAGAAAAGGTATTTATGCTCCCTCTAAAAGACAGGAAACTTTTTCTTGAAAATCTCAACCTCAAGGAGCCTTTCTACTTAATGCCATACAAAAGGTTGACTACTGATGTAAAGACCCATCTTTTGGAAGAAAAAAAGAAGGGTTATGAAGGTATTGTGATCAAAATGTTATATTCCCCTTATGAAATTGGCAAAGATGGACCAATCGCAACAATTTTCTGGAGGAAGGCAAAATGAAAATTGGAAGATTTCAAGTGATGGCAACTTTGCAGGCTGCAAGGGCTTATGTCCTGGGCCTGCCGCTTGACTCAGCAAAGTCCTTTGGCCTCAACAGGGCCATATTTTACGCTGCAGCCAAAAGAGGGTTTAAAACGGTAAAGGGCGAACAATTCCCCATAAAACCATCCTTTGAACAAGTAAGAGGAATCCCGAGAGAAAAAATAAAAGAGCTTCAAGAAAAATTCAAAATCTTCTCCTTAGGTGACGAACAGGCCTATTCTGTCGAAATAGATGGCAGACCTTTCTTTATAATAGGAAACGAAATACAAACTCCCGAAGCCTTCAAAAGGCAGATTGAAAGTAGATTTAGGGGGAAATTCGACAAAGCTTTTCAGGAAGCTCTCGAAATAGTCAAGAGTTATGATAAAGGGGTTCTCCTATCCCAGAGATACTTTTTTGAAACTGTTTACAAACCGAGACGCGACCTCCTTGCACAGAAATGGAGTGAAATGGTCTCTAAGGAAGGTTAGAAATCTTTTCAATCAATTTCTCTGCTAAACCGACCGCCCTCTCTGCATCCTCTTTTGTAGGCAAACCTTCCCACTTCTCAGCAAGATATGGGGTTACGATATCCTCATAAAGAATAAACCTGGAAAGGAAGAACACGGCCTCTTCTATCTCCTCGTCTTTACCATTCTTTAATTTGTAAACTTCATAAAGTGCAACAATTTCGTCCCTGTATTTTACATCATCCTCATCTACAAGGGCTGAGTAGATTGCTTTGGTCGCAGATATTCTTGAGTTAATGCAAGCATTTTTATAGTCACCAATGTTAAGCATCTTTTTTGCCTTATTTAAATTTTCAGTGGCACTCTCAAGCCAAATATCCTTCATCTTTCACCCTTCCAATTCCCCCAGAAATACGGATCTGCCAAGGGGTTTTGAAAATTCACTCCATTTTGTATTGTTCCCACTCCTTAGATCGGAAGCTTTTCTGAACATATCAGCCTTTGCGTCAAGATCATCAAGGAAATGCAGGATCTGAGCTTCAAGGAACATTGGTCTCACCGGTGAGCCATACTGTAACTCTCCATGGTGAGAGAGAATCATATGCAAAATTTTCATCCGAAGCTCCGCAGGGAATTTATTCAAAACCTCAATTTCATGAATCTTTTTGCTCACAATCTCGTAGCCAATGATAAGGTGGCCAAAAAGCCTTCCTTCATCGGTAAAGTCAATATCTGGCGTATATTCCATTTCGTATACTTTGCCTATATCGTGAAGAAGAGCACCAGCAATTAAAAGGTCTCTATCAACCACATCGTACAATTCAGAAATGGCCTCAGCAACCCTTGCAATTTGAAGAGTATGTTCTGCAAGCCCCCCAACAAAATTGTGATGATAAAACCTCGCTGCAGGTGCCAACAAAAACTTCTTCTTGAAATCCTCATCGTCAAGAAAAATCCTCTTGAGAAGAGTCTTTAACTGAGGATTGTTTATCTTCCTTATAAAACTCTTTAAGTCCTCCTCCAACTTAGAGGGGTTCACACTGCTAGAAGGCAAGAAATGTCTTATGTCATAGTGCTCAACCTTTTCAACATCTAAAACCCTAAGACCAAGTTGATTTGCAAACTGGTAAACCTGCATCCGCAAACGATGGACTCTTCCGCGTTCTATCTTCCCCCTTAAGGCATCTACATCGTCAAATATTCTTGCCGTTAGAGTTCCTGAGACATCTGCAATCGTAAGTTCAACGAAGGGCTGTCCCTCTTTACCGCTTTTGTCTTGGAGGTCTCTAATCTGAAAAAGGTCTTCAACTTCCTTTCCTATTAAATTTGGCAAATCTTTCACAAAAATGTTCTTAACCATTTGCTTTCCTCCTTACTTCACTAATCCAGGAAAGAGCTATTGCAACACTGGATGCAACATTTAAAGAGTTTATCTTCCCAACCATGGGAATGGTTATAACTACGTCACTTATAGTGAGAATAGTCTTACCCACTCCTTTGTCTTCACCACCGGCTACAAGTACCATAGGAAAATTATAGGTTGCCCTATAAATATTAATACCACCCACTTCTAAGGAATATACCCATGTCCCCAAATCTTTAGCCCTCACGAGAAAATTCTTAAGATTTGAAACAGCAGCAAGTTTTAAGTGAAACACTGCACCTGCTGAGGCTTTAATAGCACTTTCGGCGAAACCAGACGACCTTAAAGCAGGTACGACAACCCCTATTGCACCAAGAGCCTCAGCACTACGCAGAATATTCCCGAGATTTTGAGGATCCTGAACCTCATCGAGCGCGATCAAGATCCCCTTCTTTTCAATCAGCTCGCTAAGTAGTTCCAAAGGATCTGTAAATTCTATTTTCCTCACTACTGCGAGAATCCCCTGATGATTCTTGTTACCTGCCATCCTATCGAGTTTTTCCCTCTCTACATACATAACGGGAAAGTTAGCATTTCCTAAAAGCTCTAAAAAAGACTCAGGTAAGTGAGTTTTCTTAGCAATAAAAACTTTTTCTACTTTTTGTGGATCGGATTTGAGCAGCTCTAATACTGGATTCTTACCAAAAACATACATGGGAAAAGTATATTGTTAACAAGGTGAACAATTCAAAGTCACTCTTTTTATCAACTACACAAAAAACCTCCAATTTTAAAAGCCCATCAAAGATCTCCATAACAATTTCCAAATATTTTAACCAGAACAGGACAATTAAATCTTATCACCAAAACTCATAGGCTTCTGTATTCTAATACTCCTCTCCGTTTTTACAGTACTTAATCATAAGCCAAATTTTGTCAATAAGTAAAAAGTGGATTTTAAAAATTTTTTCGCAATTCGAACAAACTATATTACAATATAAGCCATTCCAATGAACAAAATGACAAAAAAGAAAGACCCTCTAAAGATCAGCATCTTAGAAGGCGTTGCCTATTCCATTATGGAGGGCATGGGATTGAGGTACATTACTCCTTACGCCCTCCTTCTTGGTGCTGATAACAAAGTCATCGGATTCTTAACATCTATACCACAAATCGCTTCTGCCTTTATTCAGTTCCTGAGTCTAAAAATCCTTGGAGAAAAGATTTCTCGCAAACAACTCTCCTTCTGGGGCGCCTTTTCTCAGGCTCTAACCTGGATTCCCATAATATCACTCGCCCTTATATATTTCGTGTTCAACCAAAGATCTGCTACAATAGCTGTAATTTTGATAATCGCCTACACCTTCCTCGTATCAGCGGGTAGTATCTTTGCACCTGCATGGAGTTCGTGGATGAAGGACCTGGTTGATGAAAAATCACTCGGTTCTTACTTTGGAAAAAGAAACAGAATTGTTGGTTTCGCAAGTCTTACCTCAATGCTAATTGCTGGGTTTCTCTTGGACCTTTTCAAGAAGGTAAATCCATACATCGGTTTTGTTGTAATCTTCTCCATAGCCATGATTTCTCGTTTGACTTCTGCTTACCTCTTAAAACTTCAACATGAACCACCATTCAAATCTCATAAATCTTACTATTTCACGCTCTGGGAATTTATTAAGCTAATGCCCCACAGTAATTTTGGAAGATTTACTGCCTTTGTAAATCTTTTCATGTTCTCTGTAGCCATCGCGGGCCCGTTTTTCGCAGTATATATGTTAAAGCACCTCGGTCTCTCCTATTCAAAATTTACCCTTGTAAGTCTTGCCTCCTCCACCACAAGCCTTCTAACAATGCCATACTGGGGGAAGTTGGGCGACCGCTATGGGAACTTAAAAGTCTTAAAAATAACAGGATTTTTAATCCCCTTAATTCCATTAATTTGGGCTTCGACATCTCTGATGAGCAAAACGACTGCTTTCTACTTACTCTTTTTCATCGAAGCCTTTTCCGGAACTCTTTGGGCAGGGTTCAACATTGCATCTTCCAATTTTATCTATGACGCGGTTACCCGACAAAAAATTGCAATATGCGTTACTTATTACAATATTTTAAATTCCCTAAGTGTTTTTGCTGGCGCCACTATCGGCGGTTACCTTGCTTCTTATAACATCTTGAAAAACGTGAATGCAGGAAATATCATCCAGGTATTTCTTTTATCAGGAATTCTGAGGTTCTTATCGGGTCTGATAATATTGCCGTCAATAAAAGAAGTTAAAAAGGTTGAGAAACTCGACTTCGGGAAAATAAGAAAAACTATACTTACCCCAATAGACAGCTTCCTTTTCCAGATTTCCTACAAAATAAGAAATCCAAGAAGTTAAAATGTTTGGTTATCTACAGCAATGTTTTCACTATCATCAAATCACTGCAAAAGTTAATAACGAAGTCAGCAAGAAACAAACAAGTAACAACCTTTTCGCAACCATAGTTAAACTTGAATAAACAGATGCAATACCTTACACTTACTAGCGAAAGTGCAAGATTTTGTGCAAAAAGATTATAAATTATTAAGTGACACTGAATGCAAGAAATAACTTTTGAAGAATATCTTGAATATACAAAAGAACACAAATACGTAATTATAGAGGACGCAAAGTTAGAAATAGGAAAAAAATATAGAATCCGGCAGTATCAGCCAATTGATTTTAAGCCCGAAACATCAACGGTTTGGAGTTTCCCCAATAGAGGTAAATGGGCCACCCATTATTTAAACGCAAAATATAGAGGAAACTGGGCACCACAAGTAGCAAGAAATCTAATCCTAAAATACTCTAAGGCAGGAGATATCGTTCTCGATGCTTTTCTCGGAAGCGGAACAACCCTCATTGAATGTAAACTTTTAGGTAGGCATGGAATTGGTGTAGATATAAACAAAGAAGCCTTAATTCTTGCCTGGGACAGACTCAATTTTAATTATGAACCTGACCAGGTTCCGTCTTCGGAGCTATTTACTGACACCAACCAATTACAAGAAGAGAAAAGCGATTTTGAGTGGGTAAGGCCCATCATTAAATTGTACCAAGGAGATGCCAGAAATTTAGATAAAATTGGAAATGAGGAAATTGATTTAATTGCTACTCATCCACCCTACGCCAGTATAATTTCATATACCAAAAAAGCAAGAATGCAATCCCAAGATGACCTCTCAAGGATTACCTCTATTAAAGAGTTTGTAAAAGAGATGAGAAAAGTTGCTAAAGAATTTTTCAGAGTTCTAAAGCCAGGAAAATACGCAGCCGTCCTCATTGGAGACACAAGGAGACACAAGCATTTCGTACCTATAGCCTTCCGAGTAATGCAAGCTTTTTTAGAAGAGGGATTCATTTTAAAAGAAGACATAATAAAAACTCAGCATAATATGGTCGGAACTATACTATGGAGAATGAGGAAAAGTGATTTTTACTTGATTGCCCATGAACACCTCTTTGTTTTCAGAAAACCTGAAAAGGGTGAGAAAATTTCAAAATTCAAAGAAAGTACAATGTGGTGGAAGAATAATGAGATTTAAAGACCTCGGATTTACAAGCTTTGAAGAGTATAAAAACCACTTTTTCTCAACCCTAATGCCATCAAATAAAACTTACGAGTATTTCGTCGACTGGGAAAAGGTAAGGAAAGATGTTAAAAGATACGTAAATGAACTTTCGCTTCTTAACTCTCTAACGAAAATTCAACCGGAAGAAAGGGAAGAACATTTCACAGAACTTCTCATAAAATATCCTCAAACCGCCAAAGTAATCCCTATGCTTATTGCTGAGAGAGCTCAGGGAAACAAAATTAATATTTTTGATCCCGATTTGGAAACCTTCATTGACTATAATTTTGATTCTGCAAATCTTGACTTCGAAACTGCAAACAAAATAGTAGAATTCTGCAACAAGACTGGAATTTTATCCCTATTTGAGGAAATAAAGGACCTATATGACTACTTAGTAGGAGTTGAAGTGGGTTTAGATTCAAACACCAGGAAAAACAGAAGTGGTAAAATCTTTGAAAAGCTGTGCCAGGAAAAGATCAAAAGGCTTATAGGCTCCCATTTCACAATTGTGAATAATGACCAAAACTTTTCTTTATATAAGCCCATTAGCCAGAATCACAAGGGTAAAACCCACGATTTTGTAGTATACAAAGGGAACATTCCCATATTGATTATTGAGTGCAACTTCTACAATGTAGGTGGAAGTAAACCAATCTCGATAGCCGAAAGTTACGTTGAACTAAAGGAAGCAGCAGAGGAAAGAAATGTCACTTTTCTCTGGGTAACTGATGGACCCGCTTGGCATACAATGAAAGAGCCACTTTTAAGAGCTATGGAAAAAATAGACTACATAGTAAATTATAAAATGCTCGGCTTAATTAAAAAGATTTTAAGAAGTGCCTAAAGCCATTGAGCCATAAGGTTTGTGAATATCCTCGAATCTTGGGTTAAAATTAATGAAGCAGCAGGAGGAGTGGCATGAATCTTGAACTTACAGCTGATGAGCTTGAAGTTCTTAAAAATCTTTTAAAAGAAAGAATCCTTGAGCTCCGAGCAGAAATAAGAAAAGCAGACGATAGCGTTTTTAAAGAGGAACTTAGAAAAAGAAAAGAAACACTTAAAAAGCTCCTTGAAAAACTTGGTGAAACGATAGAATAAGAAAATTTATTAACTTGAAAATACTCACAGTTTAATCACTTTGAGAAGGGTTATTTATTCTCTCATAAGTAGTTTTCTTATTTCATCTACATTTTGAGCTTTTTGCCACTTATCCCAGAAGTTTTCGCTCCTCACGAGTTCAGCAATCGAGGCCAGCACCTTCAAATAAAATTCCCTCATATCTGCAGAAGAAAGGATATAGATCGCACAGACTACTTTTCTCCCAGTCCCACGAAAAATAATACCACTCTTACTCCTCACAACACCAATTAAAAACTTTTTTTCACCCCCAATTATCCCATGAGGGAGGGCAAAATAATCGTTGATTATGAAATTTTCCACTTTTTCCGAATTCACAAGGATACTCTTACATTCTTCCCTATCAAAAGGGATTTTCTCAACAACAATATCTGTCAGTTCTGAAAATTCCACCTCCCTATCTATGTCAAGGATCAACGCATTCCTTATCATATCTTGGAATTTATCTTTGGGAATTTCTTCTCTATGAATTACGATCTCCTCAAGCTCTGTTTCTAAAAGCCCCTCCGCATCCCGCTCGCTTAAAATCCTCTTCATCACATAAAGAAGAGCAAAATCCTTAGCCGACCTCGACCTCCCATAAAACCTGTAAACAAGAATTGAAATAATTAACATAAGAAAAATCACTTCTATAGTGCCGAGGCCCGTTTCAATAAATAAAAATGTAAAAATAATTATTGAAAAAATCGGCAAATAAGGATATAAAGGCACTTTAAACTTCGGTACATAGCTCCTGATTTTGCTTTCTCTGAAAATTATAATCACAACACTTCCCAGTACATAAGTCATAAGAATTGTAGCAGATGCAAACTTTACAAGATACTCCAGCTTCAAAGTAACTATGGACATTACTATCACTATACCAGTAAAAATTACTGAAAAATATGGAGTTGCTCGCTTAGTGCTGGTTGCGGAAAAAATAGGAGGTATAAGATGGTCTCTGCTTAGAGCAAAAAGATACCTGGAGGCGGACATTATACCAGCATTTGCGGTAGTTGCAAAAGCAAGAATTGATACCAATGTTATGATAAAATAACCTGCCTGCCCCAGAGCAATGTTAGCAGAATCAGCAGCCGGCGTTAAGGTAGACCGGAGTTGTTCCGGTGGCACAGTACCAATTATAACAAAGGTATATAAAGTACTCAAAACTGTTACAAAAAGAACCGAGGATATTAAACTTATCGGAATATCTTTTGCAGGGTTCTTCACTTCTTCCGAAAGGGAAGTTGACTTAATAAGGCCGCCAAATGTGACAAAAACCAAAGCCGCTCCTTTCAACAAATCAATTGATGAGTTTTTTGTCGAATTTTTGAAGTAGGCCATATTAATATTGCGCACTCCAAAGACCATATGCAGAATAATCCCTAAAATCAACAATGTCACGAGAACCACTTGAACAATCGTTGCCTCTTTTACGCCAAGAATATTCAATGCTACAAAGATAACAGTAACAGCAATGATTACAAGGTAAAAATTAATACTGAAAAGCTCTGATAGAACAACTGAAAGCCCAAAAATAGCAAAGGCGGACTTTAATGTAATTGCAACCCATGCAAAAATTCCTGATATAGTTCCAATGAAAGGACCCAAACTTCTCGAAGTATAAAAATAATCGGCACCAGCCTTTGGCATTGCAGTAGCAAGTTCAAGAAAACTCAAAAGCCCAATAAAAGCCAGTATACCCGCCATTGCATAGGATATAAATACATATGGGCCATATATATTGTACGCAACCCCGGGAAGCACAAAAATTCCTGAACTAATCATTGCTCCGGTGGCGATGGAAAATAACCCGAAAAATGATAACTCTTTTTTCAAAACCGGTCTCATCTCAGATTATTGTACGGTAATTTAGAGCAAAGATCAAGGGTTCAAATTAATTTGTAGAAACTACAATTTTTGAGAAATCTCCGTAATGTCTAAAACACTCCCTCAACTCATATAGAAGGGCAAGACGGTTGTTTCTGACCTTCTCATCATCAACCATTACAAAGACTCTATCGAAGAAAACATCAATATAAGGCTTTAAGTTTCTCAGCACCTTCAAGGCCTCTTCATATCTCTCTTCTTCTAAGGCTTCTTTAATCAAGGGCTCACTTTCCCTCAAAACTTTGTGAAGATTCTTTTCTTCATCTTTTTCAAATAAAGACTCATCAACCGGTGGTAGATTTTCAACCCCTGATAAGATATTGTTTGCCCTTTTCTGGCCGATAACAACCTCCTCAAACTCTTTTTTGTTCTCAAGATAATAATTGTTCAAAACCCTTGCCCTTTGAATTACGTCCCAGATATCACCCTTGTTAGCATAGACCACGCAATCTACGATATCATACCGAATTCCTTCCTTCTCCTCAAGATAACTCTCGAGCCTTGCCCACGCCCAGCTCAGAAACTCCTGAAGCCTTTCCTGAGACACTTCGAGCTCAAAGGCGGCTTTTTCAAGAAGGCTAACAAAGTTGAATCTCAGCTTTTTCTCCTTCACCAGTTCAAAAATTGAGTATAGGGTTCTCCTCAACCCAAAAGGATCCTGAGAGGCAGAAATCTCCGCTCCAGCCTTTAAGAAAGCCATTAAAGTATCTACCTTATCCGCAAGGCTAATGATAGCTCCCTCAAGAGTATGTGGCAATTCATCACCAGGGAACCTCGGCAATATGTGATCGTAAATAATACGAGAAAGCTTTTCATCCTTCCCCTGCCTTAAAGCGTATTCCATTCCGATAACGCCGCCGAGCTTGGTAAATTCTTTCCCATCTTTAATCATCAGCGTAGTCAAGTCAACTTTACACAGCTTAACGGCCTTAAAGAGCAATTCCTTATCCACACCATCAAAATATGAAATAAGAAACTCGCAAAGCTTTTCTACCCTTATTACTTTATCATAGACTGTCCCTACTCCTTCGAGAAATACCACCTTTTTAAGTTCTTCAATTCTATTCTCAAGGGGTACTTTTAAGTCCTCATGCATATAAAATTCTGCGTCTTCGAGTCTCGCTTTAAGAACTTTCTCGTGATTGGGCCTTATTTCTGGTTCATAATCTTCCGTATTATTAATAGCAGTAATGAAATAATTTGCCAGTCTGTGGTCCGCCTTTCTCACAGCGAAGTACCGCTGATGCTGTTTCATAGCGGTAATAATAACAGGTTCGGGTAAATCCAGATATCGCTCAGGGAAACTCCCGATAATCACCCCTGGATACTCTACGAGGTTTATAACCTCATCCAGAAGTTCCTGGTCTTCCTGCCACTTAAGGCCCTTTTCTGAGCAAATCTTTTCTATTTTCCCGAGGATGATCCCCCTTCTCTCTTCCGGGTCTGCGTAAACGTAGTTCTTCCGCAAAATCTCTAAATAATCCGAAGGAACTTTAACTTCGAGGAGAAGATTTCCCTTAACCCTGTTTCCGTAGGTTTTTTCCCATGCTTTGACACCCGCAATTTCTATATTCATGACCTCATTTCCGTAAAGGCACAGGATCCATCTCACAGGTCGTAAGAATCTGAAGCCCCCATCCCAGCGCATGGATTTTCTCACTTTTACTTTATCGAGAACCTCAGGCAGGAATTGAGTCAGCAAATCCTTTACTGATTTACCACCCTCTTCAACCTTTGCTTTTACGTATTTTCCTTTTTTCGTTTCCTCAACATAGACGTCTTCCAACTTGAGATTTCTGCTCCCAAGAAAACCAAGCAGGGCTTTTGTAGGCTTCCCTTCGTCGTCAAAGCAGACCCTGGCAGGAGGTCCCGTAACCTCCGTCTCCCAGGTTTCCTGAAAATCACTTAAACCTTTAATGTAAACTGCGAACCTGCGGGGGGTAAAAAATACCTTTAACTCTCCGAAATTTATACGATTTTCTTTCAAGAAACTTTCAAAGATCTCTTTTAACTGATTAGCGATATCGTAAACATCAAGAGCAGGTATTTCTTCAACTCCAACTTCAAACAAAAATTCACTCATTTTCTGCCTCCAGATATACCTTAGCTGCAAGTCTTGCGAGATTCCTGATTCTCAAAATATAGGACTGCCTTTCCGATGGTGAAATTGCACCTCTGGCGTCAAGGAGATTAAAGATGTGAGAAAGTTTTATTACGAAGTCATAACCCGGGTAAAGAAGCCCTTCTTTCAGAAGATGCTCCGCATCCTTTTCAAATTTCTTAAAAAGCTCCATAAGCAACTTGGTATCGCTCTTTTCGTAATTGTAAACCGAAAACTCTTGTTCAAATCTTCTGTAAATATCTCCCCAGGTCACCCCAGGTGCCCAAACAAGGTCAAAAATCGAATCAACCTTTTGAATATACATCGCAATACGCTCTAATCCATAAGTTAGCTCAACAGGAATTACTTCCAGATCTATACCTCCAACCTGCTGGAAATAGGTAAACTGTGTTATTTCCAGACCATCAAGCCACACTTCCCAACCCAACCCCCAGGCCCCAAGGGTTGGTGACTCCCAGTCATCTTCAACAAAGCGGATGTCATGCTTTTCGATATCAATTCCTATGTACCTCAAAGAATTCAAATAAATCTCCTGAGAGTTTTCAGGGGCAGGCTTTAAAATAACCTGGAACTGATGATATTGTTGAACTCTATTGGGATTTTCAGCATATCTTCCATCCTTCGGACGCCTCGTAATTTCGACATAAGCAGCCTTCCAGGGCTTCCTTCCAAGAGATCTCAAAAAAGTCAAAGGATTAAATGTACCTGCCCCGACTTCGGAGTTATATGGCTGACCGATTACACATCCAAGGTCTGCGTAGTAGCGAGAAAGCTTTAAAATCAAATCCTGGAACGTAAGCATGTTTTAAATTATAATTTCTACAACGAGTTCTCGCAATGGGAGTAGAAGTTAAAAAATTCGAAGTAGGTCCTTTAAGCACCAATTGCTACATTTTATTTGACCGCTTATCGAGAGAGGGTATTATCATTGACCCAGGTTTAGAAGATGCAAAAATTGACCAATTCATTAAGAATGAAAAAATCAATCTCCTTGCTATTTTTCTGACGCACGGCCATTTTGACCACATTATGGGGATCGGACATTACTCAAATCTCTTCGATATTCCAGTTTATATTCATAAACTCGACCATCCTATGCTATTAGATCCAGTAAAAAACCACTCGGATTTCTTCGGCATACCCTTTGTTTTTGAAGGTAAAACAATTTTGATTGAAGAGGAAGAATCTATTCACATAGGCCCATTCTCCCTTCAAATAATCGAAACGCCTGGCCATACAAGGGGATCAATTTGTATTTTAACCTGCAACTTCCTCTTTTCTGGTGACACTCTTTTTGTAGACACTGTCGGCCGTACGGACTTTCCAGAGAGCGCACCAGAAAAGCTTGAAAAATCTCTCAAAAAACTATCAGAACTTGACGACGGTATTACTGTCCACCCAGGCCATATGGCAAGCGCAAAAATGTCCATTATAAGAACAAAAAACCCCTTCCTGAAACTTTAAGGCATTAACTTAAACACTCAAGCACATAATTCTTTAAAGGATTATAGTTTCGACTAATTAGGAAACCTCAAAACCTTAGCTCATATGCAACCTTTAGCATGATGGGAGAGGAAATTTCGCCTTCTTTTACTGTCCTGTTTAATACAACAAAAACGTTGCTTCCCGCAGAAAATTCATACTGGAACATCAAATTGATATCCCATTTATTGCTTAAAGTGCTCTTCTGAGTGAAAAATCGAAGATATAACTTATTCCTTGGCGAATAAGAACCTTGAAGATACACTCTCTGGTCGCGGGACAATCCCTCTTTAAGGAATCCCGCTCCACCTTCACAGTAAAGCTTGCCGTAAAATGCAAAATTTCCACATAGGTTCAAAAAGCTAAGCTTATTTCCATAGTTTTCACCCCAGATATACTCAAGGTAAACCGTCGAAGGCTTTGACACTCCAAAGGCCGTGGATAAAACATAATTGATGTTATTGTAATACTCCCCCTCATACATGGTTTTCATTGGCTCAATACCAAAAGTAAACTCTACAGAATTAACGGGATAAACAGTGGCATAAAGGTTTCCAAACCTTTCAAAGGGCGTGCCATTCAGAAAATTAGAATAGGTATAGCCAAAGGAGAAGCTGGCTTCAGTTAAATACTTCCTATCAAAGGTCCTTGTGACCCCAGAAAAAATCCAGTAGGAAATAGTATTTTCGAAGTAAGATATGTAAGCCGTCGGAAGGACAAAATCTGCGTCAAGCCTCTCAGCCCCTGTAGAAATCCAGAAACCGGTCTTAGAAAACCTTTTAAGCTCTATATAAAAGTCACTACCCTGGGCTCTCGTAAATTGTGCCCTCGCTTTAAATCCATTGGGTAGAAAGAAATTGGCATTGATCCCCGCACCCAGGGTATCACCTTTTGTTATAAAAAACAACCTGTTCTCAAAAGCCTTAGATGGCCTAAAACTAAAAACGGAAGCCGATAAAAGGCGAGAGTTGTTATACCGCGAAATCACCGTATCTTGGTAAAGAACAAGTCCTTGAAACCTCCAATTATTTTTGTTGAAACCAAGCTTAACTCCCCCTGCAAAGTCTCCTACACTTCGGGAATAAAAGGCTTCAAAAGGCATTTTCCATAGGT
>JASEFR010000001.1:0-17750 GCA_030019025.1 bacterium | reverse complement strand
TCCGTCTCCTTTTCAAATTAAACTGCTCAATATCAGCTTCAATGGAATACCTCTCTGGATTTATGGTTGATTGGAGAGTCACGTCCCCCTTTACCAATTTCAATTCTGCTCCAACTTTTGTGGTTATTGAGTTTTCCAGAATCACTGCAATATATGGAATAAAGGAAAAGAGCCTGTCTGACCTTTTTTTCGGAGCAGGAACAGAAAAATCAGCAAACCTTAGGTCAAATCTGCTATAGCCTTCAGGTAGTAGATAAGAACTCACAATTTCTACGCCGTTTGAATTGAAGTTTGTCCACGAAAAATAAAAATAAAGAGAATCGAAATTTTCTCTGAACACCTTTAATGGTATATTAATCCTGCAACTCCAACCACTCTCATTTACATCAACTTTAGAGCTCCACACTTCATCCCAAGAAGTAACGATGTTATCATAACTGTGAATTAGCCCATCAAGCTGTATATTGTTGGCATTAACTGCAAAAACATAACCCGTTGATGAATTTGAACGGGTTTTCATGAGAAGGTAAAAACAAGACTCGCCATTGGGGTCAAAACCGTCTCTTGTTAAGCTCTTCCTAATCAAAGTATAGGATGGTGTTTGAAATTCTACGGAAAAGGAATCTTCATAAATTGAAACCTCGATATTAGCCTCATAAGTGGGCTTTAACCCACGAAGCGGATAAAAGACAAACTGCTTTTCACTGGGCAATTTTTTAGCCATCTGAGCTACAATTAAATATCCAACGATCTTAACTACTAGCACTTTCGTACCTCCTTATGGCGTGATAAAAAAATTTCCTTGAAAAAATAAGAATAAAAGCTGCAAAGACGCAACTGTAAATAAATATTCCGCTACTAATACGATATTTCAAAAGGGCCTGTGCAGGCAGATTTGCAATAAGAGCGACGGGTAAAATAAAAGTAAAAAAAACTTTTGCAAATTTTTCATATATAGAAAGTGGATAACCTGCAAAGGAAAGCAACTCCCTCTGGAGAGCATGAAGGGCTGATACCCTTACGAAGTAAAAAGAAAGGGACATCACCAAAAATCCCAAGCCATAGCGTATCAAAAGACCTATCAAGAAACACAAAAAGAAAATCAGGAGTTCCAAAACGCCGGGCGGGTTCCCCCGCACAGAAAGGGAAAATATCAGAGTTAGAATAGCCACGGGTATAGAAAAAAGAGACTTTAGATCCATAAATCGGGTAGATACAAAAAACTGAAGGTCAACAGGTTTTATGAGGAAGATGTCAAAATCTCCCCTTTCAATGTAAGTTTGAAACCTTCTTAAATTTGGCCCTAAAAAACTATCATAAAGTGCCACTATCAATTGATTGATTGAAACCAGGGTAAGAACCTCATAAGGCCCCCATCCACCAATCGATTTCGTATGAGAGAAAATTACCCCAAAAAAGAAAACATTGAACACAAACCAAAAGATGTAAGAAACTATCTCGAGCAAAAAACTCCCTCTAAAGATTGTCTCTCTCTTGATCTGCATCGAAAGAAATTCACCCCACAGCGAAATATAATACTTCAATCTATGCACCCACTGCTTCATACTTTTTCAATCCCGATTTCCAAACAATTCTGAGAATTAGGAATGCCAAAATGCACCACATAACCTGATTGGCAAGCCCTTCTATTAATTCTCTCCCTTTGACAACCCCCAAATATATTTCTATGGGAAAGTTCAGAACATACCGGAAGGGTAATATACTGCAAAATGCTTTAAGGCCCCTGGGATATAATGAAACCGGCAAGAGCATTCCGCTTGAGAGGCCAATCAAAAACTCAAGGAACACCTCAATACCCCTTCCTTCTTCTAACCAGAAAGTAAGAGCACTGAAAATAAAAGAAAACATAAATCCAGAGCAGACAGCAAGGGAAAAAGATAATATGAAACAAGCAAAACTTAATGGATTTGGGGGTAAAATAAGGTATTTATTAAAGCCTGCCATTATGCCTAACAAAATAAGAATCACACCCGACATGAATAGATATGGAATGTTAATACCTATTTTTAGCGCGAAAATGTAACCAGGATAACCGATTGGTTTACTGAGAAAGACATTAAGTCCACCCTCTCTTATATGATCGATAATCTCCCAAAAAGGGCCTGGATATGTAATATCCTGAAGAAGCACGACCAGAAAATAGTAAGTTACCATATTTTTGAGGTCGAACAAACCAATCTGCCCCGTATCCCCGAAGACCTTTTTCCACAACAAAACAGTAAATATCAATGGCAGTGATATGACAAGAAAGCTAAGAACATGATTGAATCTAAACTCGGTACTTTCAGCAACAGTGTTAATAACAACCTGAAAATATTTACTGAATCTTTTCATTCTGAATCCCCTCAAAGACCTCCTTCAGAGCGTCCTCTAGAGAAAGTTCTTCAACGAAGACACCTTCAAACTCACTTTTTTTAACGATCTCTTGAAGAGTCCGTTGTAAATCATCCTTAGATACTTCTATACGGACCTCATTGCCACTAATATCAAGAATCCTGCCTAACCTTTCCAGCCCTGGGGGAACATCTTTTCTAAATCTCACAATAATTACCCGATTCTTCGTGAACTTATCAATAAAAGAAGCTCTTTCTCCATCATAATAGATTTGCCCCTTGTGAATGAAGATGATTCTCTTACAGAGCTTTTCGATATCCCTCACGTAATGGCTGGTAAGTATAATGGTTGCCCCCTTTTGTTCATTGTAGTACTTTAAAAACTCATGAATTTTTTCCTGAGATATAAAATCTAATCCGATGGTGGGCTCGTCGAGAAAAATTACGTCAGGTTTATGTAAAAGACCCGCAATAAGCTCCATCTTCATCCTCTCGCCGAGAGAAAGCTTCCGGAGGGGAATCTTCAAAAGATCTGACACATTCAAAAGCTTAGCCAGTTCATTAACTTCACTGTCGAACTCCTTATCAGGAACTTCGTAGATTTTCTTGTAGAGTAAGAAGGAATCCATCGCGGGAAGGTCCCACCACAGCTGAGTCTTTTGACCCATTATAAAAGAGATTCTTTTCAGGAAATTACGATTTCTTTCAGGTGGATAATATCCGAGAACTTTAACTTCTCCACTTGTGGGGTAAAGGATTCCAGACAAAATCTTCATCGTCGTCGTTTTACCAGCCCCATTTGGACCTATATATCCCACAAATTCAGCTTGAGAAATCTCAAAAGATACCCCTTTTAAAGCCTCAACTTCTAAGTACTTTCCAACAAAAAAATTCCCAAGTGTACCTTTAATACCTGGTTCTTTCAAATGCCTTCTATATACCTTTCTAAGGTCACGAACAATAATTGGGCAACTCATAGCAATCTGATAAGCCGAATTTTAAAGCCCTCCTTAGTTTCATTCATCTCGAATTTGCCCATTTCCCAAAATTTGTTCAAACTTTGGACTTCTAATTAATTCAGGATATTTTTCATATAACTTAACCATGAGATCAATAAGATTTGGAAATAAATTTTCAAAGTACTTCTTCCTGCAGTCAAATTTCTCTTTTCTTAACAAAGCTTGCTCGAAGTAACCCCCGAGACATGCCGGCAGATAAATACATTTTCTACAGGAAGAATAACGCTCCCAGTGATAAGGGAGAACGTAATCGATACACTTTTGTAAGAGGACCTCAATAGGAGTGTAAATAGTGCCAATCTTCGCTTCATCATGACCAGCCATAGTAACGCACTTAAAAACATCCCCTTTGTAATCTACGATAAAACTCCACGGCTTTTTGAACGTACACAATCCTGCGCCAAGAGGCTCAACAATTCTTATTCCTCTTGCTAATGCTTCTTCGTAAGCCCAGATAAGAACCTTTGCAGATTCTTCTTGTTGCATTTTGAATTTTTTGAAATGAACAACCTCCTCCTGATGTAATCCCCTCCTCACAGCTCCAAATATCAATCGAAAATTAGGCTTCTTGTTAAAACCTTTTTCAACGAGAAAGTCCAGGAATTTAGGAATATCTTTATAGTTTTGCCTATCATAGTTAAAGCCTAAGGTAACATAAACCCCAAGATCGAGTAAGAGAATTTTATTGTTAACTATTCTCTGAAAAGTCCCTTTACCTTCAATATCAAACCTGCGTATGTTGTGAACTTCCTCGGTGCCATCAAGTGTTACAAGAACCCTACAAGGTATTTTAAGCTTCACCAATTCTTCAATAAATTCTTTATCAAGTAAGCTTCCATTAGTTACAAGAGAAATATCCTTCAGCCTGACTTCGTGTTTTTCGCAGAGGTTATTTATTCTTTTGCTAAGCAAAACAATCTCCTCCTTCGAGAGAAGAGGTTCGCCTCCATGAAATGTTATCTCAAAATTCCGAGGTTCAGTAAGAATAAGAAGATTTTCAATCCACTTTAGAAAGTTTTCAAAGGAATTTTCACTTTCCCACCGCTGAATATTACGGACCGATTCAGCATAACAATAAGTGCATTTGAAATTACAACTGTAATTCGGAATATATGCTATACTAATAGTATTTGTGTTAAAGCTCTTCGACGAAAGCCAAAATTCCAGAAGTTTAAGCTCATCAATTCCCTCAACTACAATTCCTGACGTGAGGAGTAGATTCATCACATGAAATGGTATATTTTTAAAATCGTTGTTCTGAAGCGCATTTAATACTGGATCATTAAGCTTTAAAAGGCTTCTTTGTCTCAGATTATAAACATAATTATGGCTATAAAAGTTGTAATTCGAAGCCTTATAAGTTTTGTCCATAAAATATACTCCTTTTTCATTTGGGCGCCACCAAGGGTGACGCCCAAATATGGATTTACTCATTGGGACAACGCTGACTTCTTTCACAGCACCTCTCTGCTACTGTGGCTGTTGCATTTGATATAGGTATGCCTATGCAAATTATCTCGACCCAATCTTTTATATTTATGTGACTCATAATTTACCTTCTTTTGTAGTTTAAAAAAGCTAAAATGTAAACTTTGGATCCAAAAATTTTTCAAAAATACTTGAAAACTGAGAAATATTTTTCACACCAAATACTTTATGAGGCTTAGGGATTACCGAGAGGACAATTTATAGCTTCTTATCTTTCAGAAGATGGTGTATCATCTTCCTTTCTAACAAAAATGATAGCATATTAAAAAGTGAGAACACCCACCTGCACAATGATAAAGGCATGCAAAACACAATTGCAAAATACAAACAAAAGGGATTTCCCGAACTTTATTAAAGCAAGCGGTCTTATTCCCCATGTTATAGATAAAAAATAGCAAAAACTCGCATGAAAAACAGTATATTTTTCCCATACTATTGCAATTCCTGAGAGAAATAAAATAAGATATTTAAGCAGGGAGTTGAATACCCTGCACGTTTAAAAACTAAACTTAATGAGCCAATTAAAAAACAAAACCATAAAGAGAGATGCAGAAAAACCGCGACAACAAGTTGCTTGAAGTAGGTTCTTTAGGATAGAAACAAAAGGTATAGATTAGGCCAAAATAAGAAGTTAAAGATACTGCCGATAATAACAAACTGTAATAGCCCAAACAGAAAATTAACTATCAGTCTTGAAACAACTATTGAAATAAAAGGATACTTTCGCTACTTAAATCCTTTCCGATGTGTCAAAATATCGTTCCTCCGCTAAAAATCAGTAGGAACAGATATTGCAGAAGAAAAAGCCATAGAAGAAATCCTACAAAAGCGGTCCCTTCTCCGCGGGCATGCAGCAACCTAAATCCATAATAGGTACCCCTTAGAAAGACAGTAGCCGAAACACCCCGACTACGTGATGGAACAAATTTCACTTTACAACTTAGCATAACTTAAGTGCTTCAGCCTCAATTTGTTTTAGCACGGATATACAACTCCATAAAAATTGCTCAAAATCCCGGCTTTTCTCATCTTTGCGACTTAGCGAGACTTCAATCTTCAATACCTAATCTGACAGAATCTTGAACTCTATATCCTTTTCCTTCAAAGCATTTTGTGATTCAATGGAATTTCGGAAGTAAATGAAAAACTCCTTTTCCTTCCGAATAGTTTTCACCTCAATCGTGCTTCCTTCAACAACGACATTCCCTTCCTTAAGCTATAAAACTCTATTTGCAACTTTTTCGATAAAATCCAGTTTATGATCTGCAATGAGAAATATCCCTCCCACTTAATGTCACCAAGGACATAAATAAATCCATAAGTTCTATAGAAACTATCAAATCCAGCCACTAAAATGGCTTATTGAGAAACACTATTTTGGATCATTTATAAAGCAAGTAAATTTTTTATCCATGCCCGATGAGAAAGAAAAGGCTTAATTATTCTAAAGTTTACACAGTTTTATCTCTTGCAACAATCTTTCGCTTTTTCGTTTGTATCTCTTGTAGGGATTTGTTTAAATAGCCAAAATAAAGCAAGTTAGCTTCAGTAAATAAACAAACTGCTCGAAACACAAAATTTTACGAAAATCTCTTAGCAGATGTCTTTTATATAAAAACTAAATTAAAGGAAATAGCCAAAGCAATTAGACTTAAAATTTTTACTTTTGTCTCTTTTTAAACCACTCAATAAATTTTAAAAGCCCTTCTTTCAGTGCATACCTGGGCTCAAAATTTAGAATTTTTTTCATTTTTGAAAAATCCCCAAGCCTTCTGCGTGGGTCCTCATAGTTTTGGGTAAAGCTCTCGTAGGGGATAAACTCGAGTTTCAATTCTTTTTCGGGGTAAGCTAACCTATGTATTAACTTTGCAAGGTCAAGAATACTGATTTCTTCGGAACTTCCTACATTTATTATTTCATTCTCTGCTTGAGGATAATTTACCGACCTAAAAATACATTCCACAGCATCGTCAATATACATAAAACTCCTTTTTTGCAATCCGTCTCCGTGGATCGAAATGGGAAGGCCTTCATGAATGTTCTTTAAAAACACACCCACAGGCCCACCCCACCAGTCTAAGTGTTGATGAGGACCGTAAACGCCGAAAAATCTCAGAATAACATACTTTATCCCATATTCATCGTGATAAGCAATGGCTAAGTGTTCATTGAAAA
Organism: bacterium; assembly: GCA_030019025.1. Classification (NCBI taxonomy): domain Bacteria; species bacterium. The sequence goes on along the minus strand of JASEFR010000001.1, from coordinate 10,714 downwards.
TTTTTGAAACGGCATAGGCCCACCTTCTCGATGTGGAAGGACCAAGTACCAGATCACCATCTTCCCGGTATGGAAACTCGGTGGACTTACCATAGACATCAGAAGTGGAAGCCATTAAAAACTTTGCAGAATCTCTTACCGCTATTTTCAAAAGGTTTTCAGCCCCCCGAGTATTCACGGTCAAAGTTTTAAGTCCACTGGAATAACGGGGAATCTTATAGGCCACAAGGTCTACGACTATATCAAACTTTGCCGGTATATCAAAAATCTCTTTGCCCGTAACATCAAGTTTGAAGAACCTTAAATTTTTGTGGCTCACATATTCATCCAACTTTTCGAGGCTTCCCTTAGAAAGGTCATCTACCACACATACTTCGTTACCATCGTCAAGCAGTCTTTTGACAAGATTTGACCCTATAAAACCACATCCACCTGCGACAAGGAATCTCATAGGCAAATTTTAAGCATTATAAAGCGGTTTTCAAAAAAGCCTCGTATTTCCGTGCAATTTTAGAATATTCAAACTCTTCTACCAGTTCTTTTTTCAATAATTTGAGATTTTGTCTTTTATAATCCTGATAAAGACCTTCCAGTGCTCTTACTATTCTCGCTACATCATCGTTATCAACAACCGTGACTCCCAGTTTTCTTAAAAATTCTGCCGTCCATCCTTCAGGTACAGTAGCTAAAATGGGCCTTGAAAACCCGAGATAGGATATGGTTTTTGCCGGCATCACCAGCTCAAATCCTGGGGCACGGGATATTAAAAGCCATAGAATATGTGCCCTGTTTACCACTGTATAAACCTTCTCATTTTCAATATAACCCAAAAACTCGACATTTTCCGCTGGTAAATTTTGCTTTATGAGGTCTTTAACTTCTTTATCCACATTTCCTGCAATCATCAAACGGGCATCGGGATGAACTTTTGTAAACTCTGCGAAGGCTTTTATAAAGCCGGTAGGATTCTTATGGCTACCTTGCAAGGTGCCGAGATATAGCACTGTAAATGGGAAAGAGTAATCAATTTCCTTCACTTTTTCCATGTTTTCTGTTATTATCCCGAAGGTGATGTTATCCACCCTCTCGGGTCTAAGAAATTTGTAACGCTCTAAGAGTCTCCATTTCATAGGGTAGGTAGCCACTATAACCCCTCTGGTCTCTTCCAGAATTTTTTTTTCGAAAAAGTAAGTCAACTCCTTTTGCCACCAATTAGGATACATATTGTATAAATCATCTGACCACGGATCGAGGAGGTCAACGAAGTGTGGTATACGAAATCTCCGACTTATCAAGTACCCAAGGATGAGATCGGTATAAGGAGGCGCAATGGAAACAATCACATCTGGCCTGAAGTCCTTCACAAAGGTAAGACTTGCCGGTACAGCGTTAATTAACCAAAACACTCTTGAATCTGGCCACAAAAAATTTCTAAACAATTTCTTAGATGTGCCTGAAGGGGCAGACCGCCTTTGTGAAAAAGTCGAGGGTTCAATGGCAGAGGGCCTCGCAATCATCAAAGTTTTAGGAAGATAATTTAAATAAGAAGGATCCCGTTGGAAAAAAGTATAATTTCTCGCAGTAATTATTCCTATTTCGTGGCCAAATTCCGATAAGTATTTCGCTATAAGCACCGTTCGCTCAACTGCGGTAGCATGGGCATAAGGCGGAAAAAAATAAGATATGAAAAGGATTTTCATTTAATAGCACCCTTTTTAAATTCGATTAGTAAACGATTTCTAAAACTCTCAAAATTCTTGTCCCAATTCGCCAGGTTTTCCACGATCAATCTGTTTATTGATAGAAAGATGTCCAGTTTTGAAAGATTTTTAATGATGTGCTCCAGTTTGTCGGCAAGGTCAAACTCATCACCGGGCCTAAAGTAAGAACCATTCAATCCGTCAATCACCCATTCTCTGTAAACAGGAAGATCAGAGAGGACAGGGTATACCTTTAAGGCCATTGCCTCCAGCAAAGAATTAGGAGTAGTATCGCTGTAAGCAGAAGAAATAAAAATGTGAGACTTAGATAGAAATGAGATAAGATCTTCCTCATCCAGTCTTCCAGTAAACACAACCATGTTAGCAATCCCTAATTTCAGAGCCAATCTTTTTAATTTTTCTTCTTCAGAGCCAAAGGAGGCGATGTAAAGCTTGAAACCAACTCCTCTTTCTTTTAAAAGTTTCGCTGCTTTTAAAATAACGTCATGCCCATAAAGCCTCTCCAGTTTCCTGTGTGAAATAAGATTAATTTTCCCTACGGGTTTTTCTATCTCGTATTCGAAAAATTTACTCGATATACCAAAGGGGAAGACAACGATTTTCTCCGCATCAACTCCAAACCCTTTCTCCAAAAACCATCTTACCAGTTGGGAATCAGCATGAACGAGAAGTGCATTTCTGATTACCTTTTTTATCAATGTTTTATGAAACACGGACTTAAATGGAGATTCCACCACATCAGGACCCCAAAGGGACAAAATATAGGGTTTCCCTGTAAGATAAGCCATAAGTCCGTAATTGCCTGCCATCTGGGCATGGATTATATCCGGCTTAAATTCCCTGATTACCTCTTTCAATTTAGGAATAGAAAGAAAATACTTTAACTTACCCTTTCCATTGGGGCTCAATCTTTCACAAAGGGATTCACCATCTTCAAATCCTAAAGCCCTCACTTCAAAGTCCGCGGACTTATATGCCTCAAACCAGCGGTAGGTATGAAAGGAAGTATTATCACCAAGTACAAGTACTCTCACCTTTAAAAATTATAAAACTCTACAAAAGTCCTTTCCACTTGGAGTTTCTATTTTAACAGCATATAATTTAACTATGAACCTTGCGGTAAAATATCGTCCGAAAACCTTTAAAGATGTGGTCAATCAGAAACATGCAGTAATCACTCTTCAAAACGCTCTTGCAACTCTGAGCATAGCGAGCGCCTACATGTTCACAGGTCCAAGAGGAATTGGAAAGACCACGCTTGCAAGAATCTTTGCCAAAGGGCTAAACTGCGAGAAGGGCGTGACCCCGGAGCCCTGTGGGGTATGTGAAAATTGTAAAGAAATTGAGGAATCAAGGAGCGTTGATGTTCTCGAAATCGATGGAGCGTCTAACAGGGGTATTGATCAGATCAGAGAATTAAGGGAAAATGTGCGCTTTATACCTTTAAAAGGGAGGTATAAGGTCATAATAATTGACGAAGTTCATATGCTTACCCAAGAGGCTTTTAATGCCCTGCTAAAAACCCTTGAAGAACCCCCGAAAAACGTAGTTTTTATCTTTGCCACCACCGAACCCAACAGGGTTCCTGAAACTGTTAAATCCAGAACTTTGCGTTTTGACCTTAAACCTTTGGAAAAACCATTTATTGTTGAGAGATTAAAGAAAATTGCAGAGTTGGAGAATATCGGCTATGAATCCGATGAAGTTCTTGAATTGATTGCAGAGGCCTCAACGGGTGGGATGAGAGATGCCATTTCTCTTCTCGAGCAGGCTTTCATTTATTCACAGGGGACCATTACTATCGAAAAAATAAAAGAATTAACAGGTCTTCTTCCCACAGAAATTTACCAGCAAATTCTACAAAACATAATTGACAAAAACCCAAAAAAGATATTGGAAACTGTTGAACAGGTTGTGGCACAAGGATACAGTTTTGAGGATTTCCATAAGGGATTTGTAAAGGCCGCAGAATCCCTACTTAAAGCCTTTTACGGAATAGAGCACAACGCCTTCTCGTCCATTGCATCAAAATTCAACGAATACCAAATTCTCTTCCTCCTTAGAGTATTAAAAGACATGGAACTCGACGTTAAGAGTGCCACTAATCCCAAAATCTTTGTAGATTTTCACCTTCTAAGGCTTACAAAAATTCAGTCCGAGCTCGAATTGATAGGAAACATAAACTACATAGACACCAGCTTTGTAAGTTCACCGGAAAAGCCAAAAGTATCACTGGAGCCTTCCCCTGTTGAAGGTAAGACAGTGACTGAAAATCCAAAGAGAACAGAAGAAGACAAAAATGAATTAATCAAATACGCTATAGAAAAATTAAAACTTCGGGAGGTAAGCGATGGATCTATTTAAAATGCTCAAAGAGGCTCAGAAGATGCAAGCCACTGTTGCAAAGGCAAGAAAAGAGATACAAAAACTCCAAATGGATGTTGAAAAAGATGGAGTTAAAGTAACCATTAACGGTGTTTTTAGGATAACGGGGCTAAAAATAAACAATGACACCCTTCTTTCAGACAAAACAAAGCTGGAAAAAGCCATATTATCATGTCTTAATGAGGCCTTTGAAACCATGCAAAAAGAGGCTCAGAAAAAGATGCAAGAACTATTGAAGGATTTACCAATAAATGAGCTGGGTCCCTTCCTCTCTTAAAAAATTAATTGAACAATTCAAAAAGCTGCCGGGAATCGGCGATCGTTCAGCTTTTCGCATAGCTTATTATTTACTAAAAGATAGAGATACACTGAAGGGCCTTTCAACAGCTCTAAAAGAGGTTGATGAGAGGATAAAGCTTTGCAGAATATGCCATGGATTTTCTGAAGACAGTGAAATATGTTCTATCTGTGCCGACGAAAGACGCAATTCCGGAATTCTCTGCGTTGTTGAAAGGCCAGAAGACGTATACATATTAGAGTCGGTTCAGGACCTTAGATGGAAATACCACGTGACCGGGGGTGTCCTTTCTCCCGTGAAAGGAATAACAGCGGACAAATTAAACATCTACGACATTAGAGACAGGATCAAGGCTGAGGGATTCAAAGAACTTGTCATAGCCTTCAGCCCTGACGTGGAAAGTGACGCTACAACCAGTTATATCGTCAATCTCCTTAGCGATATGGATATCAACATATCTAAAATCGCCATTGGCCTTCCGAAAGGAATCGACATTACCCTTATCGATCCTTTCACCCTAAAAGAATCTATTATGGGGAGGAGGAAACTAAAATGATAAAGTTAAGGGTAGGGATCCTCACTGTATCTGATAAAGGCTTCAGAGGGGAACGGGCAGACGAAGGGGGTCCCCTCATAATGAAATTGGTTAGGGAAAATCTGGATATTGCTGACATCATCTATAAAATCGTTCCTGATGAGATGGACGTGATAGAAAATACACTTTGGGATTGGTGTAATTCCAGTGTAGATTTGATAATTACCACGGGGGGCACTGGTCCATCCCCACGAGATGTAACCCCTGAAGCAACAATGAAAGTCATTGAGAAGAGATTTTATGGGCTTGAAATCTTTATGCTTCTTGAAGGACTCAAAAAAACTCCTGAGGCAGTCTATTCGAGAGCTGTCGTCGGGTCGAAAGGAGAGACCCTTATAATAAACTTACCGGGGAACCCTAAAGCCATAATGGAAAACCTTCCACCACTCTTTCCTCTAATACCCCATCTGATGCTTGAACTTAAGGGGCTGAAGGGGGATCACAAAGGTGAAGGTAATTGAAATAATAGGTTTTAGTGATTCTGGAAAAACTGTCCTTATTGAATCCCTCATTAAGCATCTTAGCGGAAGGAACATAAAGGTTGGTGCCATCAAAAAAAGCTTTCACCATGATGTAGAATATGACAAGGAAGGTAAAGATACCTATCGAATGGAGAAAGCGGGAGCTCTCATCTCTGCTGGCTTCTCAAAAAAACGGGCTTTTCTCGCCTTTAATTCGCCTCAAAACCCTTTCGATTTCCTAAAAAATTTCTCAAATATGGACATTGTATTGATCGAGGGAGAAATGGGCTTGAGTGTTCCTAAAATCCGGTGCATTAAAGAAGACGAAAAGGAGATACAAGAAGATCCGTTGATCTTTGCGTACTTTACTCTGGCCAAAAATTTAAGCATTGGGAAAATCAAAAGAATTTATACCTCTGAAAATTTGGAAGAGCTAACCGACTACATAATCTCAATTATTCCTAATATGCTTCCACAACTGGACTGTGGAAAGTGTGGATTTGACTGCAAAACACTAACAGCAAGAATTCTGATGGGAGAATCGAACGAAAAAGAATGCAAGGTTCTCTACGGCACAAAATGCAAGGTCACCATAGATGGTGCCAGAATAGAACTCATGCCTTTTCTCGACTCCATGCTGGAGAACATTATAAAAGGATTCTTATCCCCGCTTAAAGGTTATCGTGAAGGGAAAATAAAAATAGAAATTGACGATTAGAAAAAGCCCACGACCGGATTCGAACCGGTGACCTCTTCCTTACCAAGGAAGTGCTCTGCCGCCTGAGCTACGTGGGCATGTTAAAAGTATAAGATAAGATGCTCAAACTATCAAACAACGGAGGGTGAGGGACTCGAACCCCCAAGGGCTCAACGCCCAGCGGATTTCAAATCCGCCGCCTTACCAATTAGGCTAACCCTCCTTATTCCTTTGACACTTTAAGCCTGTCTAAATAGAACCTCAATCCTAATGCACCCTCAATAAGAGGGCTCGTCTCAGGTATGAGATGGATCCCTGGAGAAACCTCGGCGAATACATCAATAGGTAAATTATCAAATAGAAACTTCATTCCAAGAGGTATCTTGATTCCCATCTTCGCGTTGTCTCTCGTAACTTTAAAAAGAAAAGCGCCACCAAGATATACCCTCAGTAATCCTTCAATATCTTCACCCGTTTCAATTCTGAAATTCTCGTGATAGCCAAGAGAAAAGTAGAAAATGTCAGGAATACCCCAGGAAAGGGTTGAGTTAATGGCATTCGCCTTGGACTCAAAATTTAAATTAAGTCCAGTAGGAATGCCCAGTATAAGGCCCACACCTGGTCTATACGAACTAATCAACATTGCAACCAAGATAGATTTGAGCATATTAATATTTTATAGCATCTAAATCGTAATTGGAACTCCTCAATATTCACCATGTACTTTACTAAGGAAGGAGATTTTTAAGATTCCTTATGTAATAAACGTGTCCCTGATAATAGACCTTCTTTATTAAACCTCTCCTTAGCAGGTTTTCAACTTTACTAAATTCTTCACCTTCTCTTTCAACCAGCCTTTTTATGGACTCCTCTCTCATTGGATGCACCGCAGTTATACTCAATATGTCCTTTTCTATGTCTCCAGAATATGCGAAGGCATCTCCCTCATATCCAATAAGAAGCTCAACCTTATTACCCAGAAAATTTTTAAATATCTGAAAAGCCTCATTAAGAAGTTCTTCTCCCGGTGGTCTTGCCCAATCCTCTGCGGGTGGACGTGTTGGAACAGAAATATAGGCACACTTCAAATTTTCAAGAGATGAAAGATAGGCTGCAATTTTCTCAAATTCATTACCATAGTCAATATTATCAATTAGCATGGTTTCAGAAAAGAGAATTCCATTGAATTTCATGCTAAAAATTCTTATATTTTCAAGAATTTTGTCTAAATCGAGAAACTTGATGGGCCTGTTGACCTTTCGCCAGATTTCCTTAGAGACCGCATCTACCTTCACAGATACAAGGTCAAAATTCATTAAATCCTCCTGCACACCCTCATCCCAAATTAAACTGGAGTTGGTAATTATCGCGAGTGGGATGCCCAGTTCCTTTAAAAGACTCGCTTCCTTACCCAAATTTACGTCTATGGTTGGTTCCCCATCAGGAACAAAAGTAATATAATCTATTTCCTCACCTTTTGACTTTACCTCAATAACTTTCTCCCTTACTTGCTCAAAAATTTTCTCAGGTTCATAAAACCTTTGCCTGACTGCGGTCATTTTCAAACTTCTACCGAGTTGACAATAAACGCACGAGTAAGTACAAATCTTGGGAGGTATATTATTCACCCCAAGGCTTTTGCCGAGCCTCCTAGAGGGTACGGGGCCGAAGGCTATAGCAATTCTGATATCCTCTGCCATATATTCCTTATCTCTATTGAAACAACACTATCAGGTCTGTACTCAACCACGGGCATCCCTTCAACCATGGCTTCGGTCACAACAGGGTCAAAAGGTATTCTCCCCAACACAGGAATATTGTTTTCTTTACTGTATTTCTCTATCTTTTCTGCATTCTCCACATTAATATCATATTTATTTATGCATATAAGTGGCCTTACAGAAAAATGCTTCAAAAGTTCTAATACCCTTTGAAGATCGTGTATTCCAGACTCTGTTGGTTCCGTGACAACGAGTGCATAATCTGTATTTGTTATAGATGAAATGACAGGACATCCTATACCGGGGGCACCATCTATTATAATAAGGCTTCTTTTCTGTTCCTGGGCAACGATACCAGCGAGAAGCCTAGTCATAGTTACAAGCTTTCCTGAATTTTCTTCGCCTGGGAAAAGAAGTGCATGTACCATAGGCCCATATTTTGTTTCTGAAATGTAGATCTCACCTGCTTTTCTTTCAGCAAATGAAACAGCTTGAACAGGACACACTAAACCACATACACCACAACCCTCACACGAGAAAGGATTTACTTCAAAATCACTGGTAATTGCATCGAATCTGCACTTTTCAATGCATAAACCACACTCTATACACTTATCCTTATCTATACTTGCAAGTTTTGATCCATAAAAATCATTTGTCTTCAATACCTTTGGTTTCAAGAGCAAATGTAAGTCGGGCGCATCAACATCGCAATCTACAATGACTGCATTCTTTGAGAGTACAGCAAAAGACGCGGTTAAAGATGTTTTACCTGTTCCACCCTTTCCACTTAAAATCACTATTTGCTTCATTTAATAAACATCCTTTCTATTTGTTGATAAACTTCCCGAAACTTCCCCTTCCATTCCTCCATGACAGTTACAAAGGGAATGGCGCGTGAATAGAGTTCTGCAATTTTCCTATCATAAGGTATTTCAAGTAGTACAGGAATATTTTTGTGCATACAAAACTCATAAACATCTCTGTTGCCAAGATTCGCCCTATTTATGATAATTCCAAAGGGTATTCCAATTTTTTCCAGCACATCCACTGTAATCTTAAGATCATGAAAGCCAAAAGGCGTAGGTTCAGTTACGAGAATTACAAAGTCACTTCCACTAACTGCCTCAATCATAGGACAGGAGGCTCCAGGTGGAGAATCTACAATAACCAGTTTATCCTTCTTAAGCCGTTTTTTCACTTCTCTTATAATAGGAACAGCCAGGGGTTTTGAGACTTCGAGTTCACCATACACCAAATCAACATTAGCACCCTTCCCTATTTTTAGATTCCCAATTTTGAAAGGCACTTCTATTATTGCACCAACAGGACAAACAAGAGCACATCCACCGCAACTGTGACACAACTCAGGAAATACCTGAACGGTCTTCGAGGTAACAAAAATTGCATTATACTCACAAAATTCAGCGCATTTTTTACAATGGGTGCAGATCTGCTGATTAACTTCCGGAACTAGCACTTCAACGGGAATTTCCTCCTCAACGTCAGGTTTTAAAAAGAGAAAAGCATTTGGTTCCTCTACATCACAATCAAGAAATTGAATACCTTTTCCCTCAAGAGAGAGCGCAAGATTTGTCGAAACCAGTGTCTTACCTGTACCACCCTTACCACTTGCAATAGATACGATCATGCCCATAACTACTCTGCCTTAAGTGAAATTGCATCTTGTGGACAGAGCGTTACACAATCTCCACAACCTATACACTTTTTAACATCAACCTTAGCGACCCCATTGAGAACTTTTATAGCACCGGTTCTGCATACATTCTCACAAACCCCACAACCTATACACCTCTCTTCATTCACCGTTGCTTTTGCAGTCATCTGCTGGGTTCCCCCAACAAACTCATTAACAATATCTGCATTATCTTTATTCCATCGTGTGACATTTAAATTAACACCGTGGTGCCATCCTCTTCCAAATCCCATTCCTTGACCTCTTCCCATCCCACGACCGCGACCCATACCACGTCCGCGACCCATACCTTGACCCAGCCTTAAACCTCGACCTTGACCTCTAAAATATCGAAACATTTTAAATTTCTCCCTTCTTGATCTTTTCTAACACTTCTCTCAGAGTCCCAGAAACGCCTGTTACAATTTTTACTCCCCCAGCTCTCAGAGCCTGTTCTGCGTTAGGTCCTACATTTCCACTCACAACAACTTCAACCCCTTCATCTATAAGAAATTGAGCCGCATTTATACCTGCACCACCCGGCCTACTCAGCGCAGGATTCATCACAAACTTAAATTCCATTGTATCACTGTCTACGATAGCAAAATAAGCGCACCTGCCAAATCTTGGATCCACAAGAGAATCAGGATTCTTACCTGTAGAAGTAATTGCTATCTTCATAGCACACACCTCCTTTCCATTTTTATCGAACAATCTCATTTATATGCATTTATAATGTATACCTTAATGCCTGAATTTCAAAGGGGTATGTTGAACATTAATAATCAAGGAACCTACGCAATAAGAAGGACAGTCCGGGGAAGAATCTACCACATCTCTGGCATAAAAGTTGACCCCAAGCAAAAATCAAAAAAGAAAAACATTTAAGATACTGGGAGTAGAATTCAATTTCAACTAATAAATAAAAACGATTGAACCGCACACAAAAGACGGGAATATAAGAAATCAGGTGAGTGGAAGTTAGAGTGGTGGGGTAAACTCTTTAAAGGAGGTGATCCAGCCGCACGTTCCCGTACGGCTACCTTGTTACGACTTCGCCCCAGTCACCGGATTCACCCTAGGCGCCTCCCTCCCCCTTGCGGGGGTTGGGCCAGCGACTTCAGGTGCCCCCGGCTCCCA